>JABMNB010000463.1 GCA_013205335.1 Rhodospirillales bacterium | reverse complement strand
GTGAAGAGGGCGCGATTGTTGTCGAGGGTGAGTTCGCTCGGGCCGGGGCCTACTTCCAGCTCGACGACGTTGGCGCCGGGATTGCCGACGGTGATCGGCAGCTCGACCGAGCGGCCGACCGGCACGTCGATGCGCTTCACAACCTCGCCGCCTACGGACAGCGTCACCGGCGCAGTCCCGCCCGCGGGATCCTCGATCCGGAACTTTGTCGTCACCTCGCGGCCGACCACGCCGAAGCGCGGCGACTGTTCGAGCACGATCAGCCGGTCGCGCTCGTTCTTCTTGCCGGCGATCAGGGCATGCACGGGCGCCCCGCCCAGTTCCGGCGGCACACCGGACGGCACGTCATGGACCTGGCCGTCGCTCAGCAGCACCACGCCCGCCAGGCGTTCCGGCGGTATCTCGATCAGCGCCGAGCGCATCGTGTCGATCAGGCGTGTGCCGCCCGGACGTTCGCTGCCGAGCTGGATCTGCGACGGCGGCAGCACGACCTCGCGCACTTCGAGCCCATCCTGTTGGCCGAGCTTGCGCTTCAGCGTCTCGCGCGCGGTCTGGACCTGCTGGCGTCGCTCGCCGATCGCCATCGAGTCGCTGTCGTCGACCACCACCAGAGCCACGTCGGCGATGGACTTGCGCTGTTCCTCGATCAGCGAGGGATTGGCGAGCGCCGCCAGCACGACGACGAGCGAGCCCAGGCGCCAGAGCGTGCCACGTGCACCGGCGCGCAGGCCGAGCAGCACCAGCACGAGGCCGATCGCGCCCAGCCCGGCCAGCACCGCCCACGGCAGCAGCGGATCGAAGGCGACCGAGACGGCCGATGTCATGTTCATCGCCTCAACCTCTGCATGATGTCCTGCAGGTGAACCTGGTCGTCCTTGTAGTTGCCGGTCAGCGCATGCATCACGAGATTCACGCCGAAACGATAGGACATCTCGCGCTGCGTCTCGCCGCCCGGTGACACCGGCATGAGGCCGCGGCCCCTCTGGTCTGTGGCCCAGGCGCCGGCGTAGTCGTTCGAGCCGATCAGGATCGTGGTGACGCCGTCATTGACGCGGCCGGAACCGGACTCGATCCAGAGCTTGCCGCCCTGCCAGCGGCCCGGCATGTCCGACAGAAGATAGAATGCCTTGCTCAGCACATGGTCCGGCGGCATGGCGACCAGCGGCGGCGTCTCGACGCCGGCCAGCAGGCGCTTGAGGTCGGGATTGCCGCCCGCCGGACGGTCGAAGCTCATCTGCTGGTCGCGCGTGTCGATAAAGATGATGCCGCCCGTCCGCAGGTAGCGGTCGAGAGCGGCCTGCGCACGGGGCGACAACGCCGGCTGCGTCGACGTTACCGGCCAGTAGATCAGCGAATACAGCCGCGGTTCGTCGCGTTCGAGATCGAGGCCGACCGGATCGGCCGGCTCGACCGAGGTGCGGCTGCGCAGGATTTCGCTCAGGCCTTCGAGACCTGCCTTGCTGATATCGTCGACTTCCTTGTCGCCCGTGACGATGTAGGCGAGACGAATGTCGAGCGAGCCCTTGAGCGCCTGCTCGTCGGTCAGCGGTGGCGGGCCGGGCTTGGCCGGCGGCGTCGCCGCGGTGCCGGGACGCTGGGGCGCCGCCGGGGGCTGCTGCGCCTGAACGCCTGGCGATCCCGTGAAGACGAGAGCGGCGAGAAGCAGCGCGGCCGGCGCGGCACGGCCAAACCGGACCGCCTTCGGCAGCAGCCCGCGCAGCCACAGCGAAATCAGCAGGTCGGCGAGCAGCAGCACGAGGGCGGCGAGCAGGAACCAGCGCGAGAGGTCGGTCTCGCCGCCTTCGGAGAGCTTGTCGGTCGCCACGCCGCTTGGCAGCACGAGGGGCTTGGGCGCGGCGATGCGGCCGCCGATGTTGAACGCGACCTGGGCGTTCTCGTCGCCGTACAGGCCCGGCGGGGAGGCGGGCTTGGGCTGGAACGTCTCTGTGGCATCGGCCGGCAGGATCTGGATGCCGGCGGGCGGCGCGCCCAGCCTGCCGAAGCCGTCGAGCGTGCGCCACGGCTTCAGCGCCTTGTTGACGCCATCGCCGGCGACGCCGCGCGAGAGGGTCACCAGCCGCTGCAGCATGTTCACGAACAGGCCCGACAAGGACATGTTGCTCCAGCCGGTGTTCGCCGTGGTGTGGATCAGCACGAGATAGCCCTGGCCGCGCTTCTCGGCCGTGACCAGGGGCGTGCCGTCGGCCAGGCGTGCCCACGTCTTGTCGGCGAGGTCGGGGGTCGGCTCCGCCAGCACCTGCTGGGAGATGCGGACATCCTTCGGGATCGGGATGCCGAGGAAGGGGCTGTTGGGCGGGAACTCGGCGAGCGCGCTGGGCTGGCCCCAGCTCATGATGCCGCCCAGCGCGCGGTCGCCCAGGCGCAGCTTTGTCGGCACGAGCGTGTCGGCACCGGCGGCGAGGTTGGGGCCGGCGAAGCGCACGGCAATGCCGCCGCGCTCGACCCACTTGGAGATCTCCTCACGGTCGTTGGCCGACGGGGCGGATCCGTCGGGGATCAGCAGCACCGCCGTGTTGCGCGTCAGAACCGCCTCGCGATCGCCGATGCTCAGGCTCACGTAAGGATCCAGCGCGCGCTCAAGGAAGTAGATTTCCTGGAGCAGCGGCTGATTGCCCGCAGTGGCGCGCTCGCCGAGGATGGCGACCGGCCGGCGGCGATGGCGCTCGTCGAGAAGGATCGTGCTGCCGGCGCCGCCCTGCGCCTCGATGTCGAGGCGGGCCATGCGGTTGCGCAGCTCGGCGGGTATGGCCAGCACACCTTCGCCCTGGGTGGCGGTCGCGGCGAAGTCGATGTCGAGGCGGGCCACGACGCGGCCCTGCTCGTCGGAAGCCTGGATGGCGGCCTTGCGCGGACCGTCGGCGGCGGGACGCAGCGCCCGCACCTTGAGGTCGCGACCTTCGGCGGCCGGCGGCAGCAGGAGCAACGGCGTCGTCGCCTGATCGGGCAACAGGACCTGCAAGCCATCGAAGCGGCGCAGGCGCTCGGCGAGGCGCGCTGCGCCCTCGTCTTCGAGCCCGTCGCTCAGCCAGACCGCATAGGCGCCGGATTCGATCTGCATCTGGTCGATGGCGGATGCCGCCGCCGTTCGATCCGTCGGCCAGGGCTTGGGGCGGAAAGCCCGCAGCAGCGTGCGCGCCTCGTCGGGACGCAGGGCGCCGCGGCGGACGGCAGGGGCATCGAGCGGCGCCGGCGCCGTGCCGACCAGCACGACCGGGCGGTTGGCGCGCTCGGCGCGCTGGATCAGGCGCTCGGCATGGGCGGTGCGTGTGGCCCAGCCCGGCGCGCTCGACCAGCCGTCGTCGATCACCAGCAGCAGAGGTCCGCGGCCCGGCAGATCGGCCTGTGGGTTCAGCAGCGGCCGCGCGACGGCCAGAATCAGGGCTGTCGCCAGCAGCAACCGCAGCAGCAGCAGCCACCACGGCATTTTCATCGGTGTCTGTTCGGCCGGCTCGAGGCCGACCAGCAACCGGATAGCGGGGAAGCGCACCAGCTTCGGCAGAGGCGGGATCAGCCGCAGCAGGAAGTAGATCGCCGGCAGGGCCACCAGCAGGGCCAGCATGCCGGGGGCAGCGAACGCGAACGCACCGAGGCTCAGCATCGGGTCAGGCCACGTTCAGCCGGCCGAGGTCGGCCATGGCAAGGTAAAGCGACAGCAGGACGGTCTGCGGTGAACGGTCGGTGCGATGCAGATGGACCGTCCAGTTGGCTGGTCTCGTCAGACGCTGAAGGCCTTCCTTCTGGGCGGCGAGGCGCGCACCGTAGGCGGCGCGAACCGCTTCGACCCGGCGAATCGTATGCTGACCCTCGGCTTCGAGGCCTTCGAACTTCACATGGCCATCGAACGGCAGCTCTTCCTCGGCGGGGTCGAGGATCTGCACGAGATGGCCGCGCACGCCGACGCTGGCGTAGTAGCGGATGATCTCCTCGATTTTTTCGAGCGGGTCGAGCCAGTCGGAGACGAGCACGATCGTGGCATGCGCCGGCAGCGGCACCATCGGCGGCAGGCTGGCAGGCGTGCGGGTCGTGTCGCGGCTCTCGTCGAACAGGGT
>JABMNB010000462.1 GCA_013205335.1 Rhodospirillales bacterium | reverse complement strand
GAAGCGGCTGAGCCGCGCCCACGCCTCGGACGAGCGCGTAAAGCGCTTCCTGGCCGAGCAGCTCGCCCGCATGCTGGTCAAGGACTGGAGCGGCGTTGTCGATGAGGACGGCAATGCCATCCCGTTCAGCCCCGATGCGTGCATGGAATTCCTGATCGAGGCCGACGACGCGATCCCCGCCTTGCAGGCGGTCGTCTACGAGACGCAGAACTTCCGAGGCCAGCGCATCGAAGCGATCATCGACCACGCAAAAAACTGATCCGCTGGGACAGCACCAACGCTTCCGAGATCCCGGGCTGGAGCGACCGCGCCCGGGCGGGCGATGCCGAGTTCGTCGAACGCCTGCTGTCCCGGCCGCAACCCGACATCGAGACGGCGCCCTACTGGGAAGCCTTTCAGTACCTGACGAGGGATCGGACCCTGGTGTCGCTCTCCCTGGGCATGGCCGGCGGCCTGGTGCTGCCCCAGCCGATCCCGCGTGAGGCGATTCGTAGGCACGGCCGGGCCCTTCGTCTCTGCGGCGAGGAACTGGCCGACTTCGTGGAGATCGTCTCCGGCATCGACGACTTCTGGGTCGCGACCGAGCAGCGCAAGCAGACGGATGCAGCGGTTCGCGCTGCCAGGGGCATGAGCAGGCAACGCTGATCCATGGCTGAAGAAACCAAGATCATCCGGCTGGTCATCGACAGCTCGAAGGCGGTCGACGGCGGGCGGGCGGCGCAGAGGGCGCTGGAACAGATCGAGCGCAGCACCTTCTCCCTGGACAGCACCATGGCGCGCATGGAGCAGTCGCTGGGGCGCGTCGGCGGCATGATCAAGGCGCACCTGGCCCTCATGCTCGCCGAAATGGCGGCGCGCCTCGTCGAGACGGCGAAGGCCGCGGTCGAAGCGGTGGGCGGCCTGGACGAGCTGGCCGAGCAGCTGGGCCTCACGACCAAGGGACTACAGGCGCTGCAGTTCTCTGGCATTCAGAACGGCCTCAAACTGGAGCAGCTGGAGACCGGCGCCGCCAAGTTCAGCCAGAAGATCGGCGAGGCGGCCAACGGTTCGAAGGAGATGATCGAGGCCCTCGATCATCTGGGCGTCAGAATACTCGACGTCGACAAGACCCTGCGGCCGACCGAGGACATCATGAGCGATGTCGCCCGGGCGATCCTGGCGATAGAAGACCCCGCGCGGCGTGCGGCAGCGTCAGTGGAGTTCTTCGGCAAGGCCGGGACACGGTTCCAACCCGTGCTGCAGGATATCGCCAGGGGTTTTGGCTTCATGGGCGAGGAGGCCCGCAAAGGCGGGGCCCTGGTCGACGAGCACGTGGTCAAGCGACTCGATCAGCTGTCCGATGCCCTGGAGCGCGGCAAGCTTCGCTCGCGGGCATTCTTTGCCGAGATGGCGGTCGCGGTTCTCGACATGGCCGACAAGGCCGTCGATGCCTACCGCAACATTCTGGCGCAGCAGGCAACGCGCAGTTCGGGGGGCGGTTACCAGTGGGAGCGTGACTTCCAGTCCTGGGTGGAGAACGCCGTGTCGAACATGGCGGGCGTAGGGGCGGGCGTCGTCGAAGTCTTCCGGGGAGCCGCCGAGCAGGTGGTTAAACTTTGGATCGACGCCTTCAACCGCGTGCTCGCCGGCGCCGAGCAGGTGCTGAACAAGCTGAAAGAGTTCTCTACGTTCGGCTTGGGTGATGCGATCGCCCTCGGCCGGATCCCGGGTGGCGGTGCCAGCGTCAACGATTTTGTTGGCGGCATCACGCAGGCGGCCGAGACGGCGCGCGCCGACACGCAGGCCTACTACGCGCGCCAGCGCAGTCCATTCGGCAAGGCTTCCAGCGGCGTGGCCTGGGCGGTCGTCAACGATGGCCCGCCGGCGCAGGACGGGCCCCGGCCGGGCATCTTCAATCCGCCGGTCAAACCCGGCGGCGGCAGCTCCGAAGATTCCGTCGACAAGCTGAAACGTCAGACTGAACTCGCGATGCAGACGGCCCAGGCGCTTGCCGACGTCTCGGCCCAGGGTAGCCGGGCCGTTGCCGACCTCGAACTCCGTTTCAAGGCGGTCAAGGAGGTCCAGGACGCCTACGCCAGCTCGGCGCACAAGGCGGGTCTCTCGGTCGAGGAGCTGACGAAGAGGATAGAAGATCAGCAGCGTGCCACCGAGCGCGCTAAAAGCCTGAAAGACTTCAACATCGAGACCTCAACCCTGCAGAAGGCCAATGAGCTTCTGGCAGCCGAGAACCGTCTGATCGATCAGTCGACCGAGACGCGCGCCGTCGTGATCGCCCAGATCAGGCTCAAGCAGGAACTCGAGCTGAAGGGCATTGGCGTCGCGACCGAGGCCGAGCGGGCTGCCATTGCGGCGCGCGGGGAAGCGATCGCTCAGAACGAGAGGCTGAAAGGCCAGGCCGAGGAGTTGAAGCGCGCCAACGAACTCTGGACCGAGCCGCTGAAACAGGCGTTCCGCAACATCCAGACGGCCGGTGCCGACGCGTGGGATCGGATTCTGCAAAGCGGGCAGGTGTCGTTCCAGGCCCTGGGCGACATCTTCAAGACGACGATCCGGCGCATGGTGGCCGAGTTTTTGGCGCTGGCGACGATCCGGCCAGTAATGAGCGTGGTGGTCCAGGGCCTGGGCAGCCTCGGCGTGGTCTCGCCGGCAGTGGCTCAGCAGATGGGCTTCGGTTCGTCGCTGACTGGGAGCGGGAGCGGGAGCGGGAGCGGGAGCGTCGGAGGCGGCGGCATGACCATGCCGTCGCTCGGGAGCAGCGGTGGTGGCGGCTTCTGGAGCGGCCTTGGCCTTGGCGGCGTCGGTGACTGGCTCAACACGCCCTTCACCGGGCCCTATGCCGGAATATCGCCGTCGGCGATGCAGGGCGTTCCAACGCTATCGCCCAGCATGTGGAACCCTTCGACGTGGAGCATCACGCCTCTGCAGGGTATCGGCGCCGCCGCTGGTATCGGCATGGGCGCCTATCAGCTGGCGAACTCCAGGAGCACCGGCCGGACCATCGCCGGCATCGGCAGCATGGTCGGCGGTGCCGTGTCGCTGATACCGGGCCTGCAGCCGGTCGGCATGGCGATTTCGCTGCTGTCTCAGTTCGCACCCGCCATCTTCGGAGAGTCCAACACCCGGACGCACAGTTCGACGAACGCCTCGCTGCACTACGGCAACGGCAACTGGTACACGACTGGCGGTGCATATGGCCCGAACGCCAATAGCGGCCAGTCGGAGAGCGCGCTGCGCGGTCTCACTGGCGGCATCGACTCGGTGTTCGGCCTTCTCGGCGGCGTCAAGGATGCCAGCAGGGTCTGGGGCCTCAACGCCTCGTCCTGGACCGCCCAGGGCAAGGACTGGAGCTATACCAGCAACGCCACGCACCTCGTCGACCCGGAGACGGGCAGCCAGGAAGCCTGGCGCATGAACATGGACGACATGATGGACACCGGCGCGGCACAGGTCGCGATCCGGTCTATCCTGTCGGGGGCCGTCGGCGAGATCACCACCACGATGAAGACCGCGCTGGAGTCCATGCGCGCCGCTTCCATGGGCATCAAGGAGACCGCGGAGAGTATTGTCTTCGTCGATGAAGTCTACGAACGCCTCGGCAAGGGCGCGCTCACGGTCCGGGCGCAGTTCCGCGAGCTGGAGAAGCAGTTCGGCGACATGACCGACAAGGCGACCAGGCTCGGGCTCGCCCTGGCGCCGATCGAGGCCGAGCAGAAGAAGGCCACGGAACGCCTCGGCCAGGACTATGTCGACAACCTGATCGATTCCGTGGCGACCCAGCTGCGCGCGTGGGAAGACGAGAAGGCGTCTATCCTCGCCAACGTCGGCTACATCGGTCAGCACACCGACGTCATCGTCGACATGGCGCGCATCAATGAGGCACTGCTGCGCAAGGAGGCCACCCTCAAGGAGCAGCTCTACGGCGGTGCGATCTCGCAGCTCGAAGACGCGATCCGGCGTCTGAGCCTGGGCGATCTCGCCAACCTCTCGCCCACCACCATGCTGACGGGCGTGCAGGCGGCCTATCAGGCCACGGTCGCGCAAGCCCGTTCGGGCGACAGCAGCGCCATCGCGCGCGTAGCGGCCGAAGGCACGACCTTCGCGCAGGCGGCCCAGTCCTACTATGCGAGCGGCCCGGACTACGAGGCCCTCAAACAGCAGATTCTCGATGACCTTCTCACCATCCAGTCGCAGATCGCGGGCGTTGGCAGCACGACCAGCTCGGCGCCGAACGATAACAACGGCGCCCCGCAGGCGGCCGTCGCCCAGGCGGCCCAGCTTCAGTCCGTCGTCTCCGAGCAGAGCCGGCAGATTGCGGCCCTGATGGCGAAGCTCTCCGAGACCAACGACCTGCTGCTGCGCCGCGCGGTGAACGGCTGAGAGGAACTGCTACATGGCCAGCACGATCTACCTGACGGGCTTCCCCGGCCCCTCGGGGACGGTCGACTATCCCGCGCTGACGCAGTTCCCGGTCGATGTCGGCGCCGATGCCGTCGACCTGCAGTCGGCGCGTGGGCTGTCCTACCTGCTGCGAGCCAACCCAGCCGATCCCGGCACCAACATAGTGCTCTGCGGCGGCGGTCCATATCCCTCGGGCATGGTCGATTGGCCGACGCCGTTCCAGGTCGAGTGGCCCGGCGCCCGCGTCGCGATCTATCCGGCGGCCTCGCTCGGCCGCTCGACGGCGCCCGACGATATGCCGGCCAACATCTACGTGCCGGGCAAGCTGAACGGCCCCATCAACTACGGCATCAGCCTGTTCGACGGCATAGAACCCTCGCCCAGCGGCAAGGGCGGCGTCGGCGCGATCACCCTGATCGACCCGGATGGCGAGCTTGACGGGTTGACCCAGCTCGCCTGGGACGGCGCCAGCCTCGATATCCTGCGCGGCAACCCGCTGGCGGCGTTCTCGACCTTCGAGGTGGTGGGCCGGCTGACGACCAACGGCCTGCTCTATGACCAGCGTCGCAAGGAGATCAGGCTGCGCGACCTCGGCTGGCAACTGGCCGCGGCTGAGCTGCACGGCCTGCGCTACGGCGGCACCGGCGGCGCCGATGGCGATGCCTCCATTGCCGGGCAGATGAAGCCCTATGCGGTGGGCCCGGTCTACAACTGCGAGCCGACGCAGCTGAGTGCCTCGCTGCTGATCTTCCAGCTGTCCTGCAGTTCGATCCTGGCGGTCGACGCCGTGCGGGATGGCGGCGTGGCTCTCGCGTTCGATGCCGACTATGCGGACTGGACATCGTTGGCGGCGGCGAGCGTGCCCGCCTCGAAGTATGCCAGCTGCCTTGCTCTGGGCCTGATCCGGCTGGGCTCGGCGGTCGTCTACACCCTCACCGCCGACTTGCGCGGGGACAACGATACCATCGACGGCCAGACCTATCCCTTTACGCGCGGCCAGATCGCCCGACGTATCGCCACCGGACGCGGCACGATCGCGTTCTCCGATGCCCAGATCGACTTCGCGGCCCTGAACTATATGGAACAGGAACAGCCCGGCACGGTGGGCTTTTACTTCAAGGACGCGATCACCAAGGCCGAGGCCCTGACCGAGGTCATGGCCGGATGCCTGGGGTGGTGGGCTGTACGGGCAAACGGCCTGCTCGCCCTGGGCTTCCTGGAAGAACCGACACGTTCCCCGGCGCTGACCATCCAGTACCCGCAGGACTTCGGCTCCTCGGAGCCGCAGATGATGCAGACCTACCAGGCGCCCCGGCGGGCGACCTACGTCGGCTGGCAGCGCAATTACACGCCGCAGGATCCCAGCCGGCTGGCGGGCTCCGTCGATGCGGCGGCGGCGCTCCTCTATCGGGGCACCGAACGCTTTGCCAGCTCGTCCGACGGCTTCCAGGCCAGCCTCTGGCCCACGGCGGCCGCGGTCTATGTGAGCGGCGGCTTCTCGTTGGAGGCGTCAGCACATGCCGAGGCCGTGCGGCAGCAGCAGGTGATGGGAATCCGGCGCGAGCGGTGGCGGGTCACGGTGCCCTGCGATCCCTTCGCCAACCTGCTGGGCAAGGTGATCCAGATCTACGGCTTTACGCGCTACGGCTGGGCCGGCGCACGCAAGTTCATTTGTGTCGGCATGAGCTTCGCCTCGTCGAAGTCTGTCGCGCT
>JABMNB010000461.1 GCA_013205335.1 Rhodospirillales bacterium | reverse complement strand
CCTCTTCAAGGCCTCGGGGTCTGAGGTATTCGCCCATATCGTTCGTGTACGTACGATGACACAGCGTACGTGCGAGTCAAACGAATGAGTCGGATTCAGATGATCCGCGACAGAAGTTCGAGGAGCTGCTTCTGTTCCTGTGCGCTCAGCGGCTTCAGCGTCTCGCGGGAGACCGCCGGACCGTTCATGAGCAGCTTGTTGACCAGCCTCTGGCCTTCGGTCGTCAGGCTGAGCAGCGTGCGGCGTGCGTCGCCGGGATCGGGCCGCGAATCGACGAGGCCGCGTTCCTTCAGCCTCCGCACCACGCCCTGCATGGTGGCCTTGTCCATGCCGACGAGACGGCCGAGAAGATTCTGCGACAGCTCGGTATATTCATTGAGCTTCGCCAGGCTCGAATACTGGGTCGGCGTGATGTTGGGATCGCCGATGCCGACCTGGAAGATGGCGCTCGCACGCTGGTGGGCGCGTCGCAGCAGATAGCCGATTTGATCTTCTATGCGATAGGGCCTGGATGCCGTGCTCGATACCGCCTTCGGCTCAAGCTGCTTTTTTGCAACGTTGCTTCGCATCGCCCCCCCGGCTCGCTGTTCCTTCGCTACACCGGCACGGCGCGTCGCACAACGGTCACATAACACTCTTTGTCGAAGGTGAATGGACGGGGCGCTTGACTCGCCAAAGGCGAGGCGGCAACGCGAATTCTACAGCCCCCTGCAACCTCTCGCTCCAACGGACGAAGAGTCGTTCGCCGTTGCCGGGCATTATCTTTGTGCCTTCAAGGATTTCCGCCCGCGTTTTGCGGCGCAATGGCAGGAACGATGACGGGCGATCGATGCGATGGCAGTGTGGTCGGGCACCCCCAACACAGGACATTACAATGGCCGGCGCGCTCGAAGGCATCAGGATCGTCGACCTCACCAACATCATCCTCGGCCCCTACGGCACGATGCTGCTGGCCGACCAGGGCGCCGACGTAATCAAGGTCGAGGCCCCCGAGGGCGACGCAGTGCGCCATATCGGCAAGCCCGGCAAGACGCCGGGCATGGGGCCTACCTACCTCTTCGTTAATCGCAACAAGCGCTCGCTCTGCCTGGATCTCAAGGACAAGGCCGCACGCGCGGCCCTGCTCAAGGTCGTGGCAACGGCCGACGCCTTCGTCCACGCCCTGCGGCCGCAGGCCATCGAGGGGCTGGGACTGGGCTACGAAGAGATCCGCAAGGTAAAGCCCGACATCGTCTATGTCGGCGCCTATGGCTATTCTGCCGACGGTCCTTACGGAAAACTGCCTGCGTACGATGACGCCATTCAGGCCCGCTTCGGCATTGCCGACCTGATGGGCCGCGCTGCCGGCGACGATGTTCCGCGCTACCCGCCGACCATCATCGCCGACAAGACGGTGGGGCTCACCTTCGCCTTCTCGACCCTTTCGGCCTTGATGCATCGTCAGCGCACCGGCGAGGGCCAGTTCGTCGAGGTCCCCATGTTCGAGACCATGTCGGCCTGGCTGATGGTCGAGCATCTGTGGGAGCGGACCTTCAGCGACGAGGGCGAAGTCGGCTACACCCGCCTGCTCGCCCGCACCCGCAAGCCCTACCGCACGCTCGACGGCTGGATGGCGATCCTGCCCTACAACGACAAGCACTGGCGCGCCTTCTTCGAACTGGTCGGCCGGTCGGAGGTGCTGGAGGACCCGCGCTATTCGACCATCAACGCGCGCTCGATGCATATCGGCGACATGTACGCCATGGTCGAGGCGATCGCGCTCTCGAAGACCACCGGCGAATGGGTGAAGCTGCTCGACCAGGCCCAGATTCCCAATGCTCCGGTCTCCAGGCCGGCCGACCTGTTCGAAGACCCTCATCTCGTCTGGCGCAAGCTCTTCAAGAAATATCCGCACCCGACGGAAGGCGAGATCATGATGGTCGAGCCGCCGATGACCATGAGCAAGACGCCGCCGGCCATCCGCACGATGGCGCCGCTGCAGGGTCAGGATTCGCGCGCCGTACTGGCCGAGGCCGGTGTCAGCGCCGCCGATATCGAGGCGCTGAAGAAGTCTGGCGCGCTCATCGAGCCTTAGCTCAAACGGCCATTTCCACGGCAAGCTCGGCAGCGGCGAGATCCTCGAGCGCCGCACCGACCGACTTGAACAGCGTGATCGACGTGCCGTCGCCGGCGAGGCGGCCGGGCCGCTGGCCGCGGGCCAGCTCGAACAGGTCGGCGATCACGTCGTCTTCCCGGACTGCGCCGCTGGCGATGGCCTGGACGATGTCGCCGCCCTCCGTCAGCGCCCCGGCACGAGTGTCGACATATACGCGGGCGCGCGCCACGGCCCTGTCATCGCTTTCGCGCATCTGTGGTGTGAAGGCGCCTACCAGGTCGAGATGCTGGCCCTCGCGCAGCCACTGGCCCTCGACGAGAGGTTCCTTGGAGAGCGTGGCACAGGAGATGATGTCGGCTTCCTCGATCGCCGACCTGCGGTCGCTGACGGCCCGGACGGTGACCGGACGACCCAGCGCTTGAGGCAGTGAGCCCGACAGTCCTGCGGCGAGCGCCGCGGCATGGGCTGCCGTACGCCCCCAGATCGCGACGTCCCGGATCGGCCGCACCTTTGCGTGTACGCGAATCAGCTCGGGCGCCAGCGCACCGGTGCCGATCATCAACAGGCGCGAGGCATCGGTCCGCGACAGGTAGCGCGAGGCGAGTCCTGAGGCACAAGCCGTACGCCGCTTTGTCAGCATCGTGCCGTCGAGCAGCGCCAGAGTGGCGCCGGTGCTGCCGTCCAGCAGCAGATATTGGCCATAGATCGAAGGCAGCGAGCGCTTGCCGTTATCAGGGAACACCGTCACGACCTTGACGCCGACACGACCCGACGCGCCCCCCGGCCGACCGGTCGTCCAGGCGGGCATCAGCAGCAGCATCGCATCGGCGGAGTGTGGGCCGAGCGGCTCCCTAATCGGATGGTGATGCCGGGTCGGCATCTCGCAGCCCGCCCGGAACAGGGCGTCGAGCCGGTCGATCAGCGTGAGGTCGTCCAGGGCGGCGTCGATCTCGGCCGCCGACAGGACCTTCATGAAAACGGGCCTCGCGTGACCCGGGACGTGACGGGAGAGCCCAGTTCGGGCGCCACCAGGGCGGTCTGCCGTTCCAGCGCGCGCTGGTCGCGAGGGGC
The DNA here is from genome assembly GCA_013205335.1 of Rhodospirillales bacterium. Taxonomy (GTDB): domain Bacteria; phylum Pseudomonadota; class Alphaproteobacteria; order Reyranellales; family Reyranellaceae; genus Reyranella. The sequence continues at coordinate 1,698 of JABMNB010000461.1, read as the reverse complement.
GGGGCCGCCGTGAGCCGACGGCGCCTGCACCGCCTGTGCGGCGCGCAGGCGGCTGACTTCACGATCCAGTCGGGCCGCCTCGCCGCCGGCCTCGCGGGCGCGACGACGATGATGCCGTCCGACCCACCAGCCCATGCTGAGCCCCGCCAGGACGCCCAGCATCAGCATCGCGATGACCAGCAGGTAAACCGGCATCACGATGATATGCGGCAACGGCCACAGCGCGAGCTGGACGGGCTGCGCATTGCTGACCGCGACCAGGACACCGATCAGGATGAAAAGCAGGAAAAGAGCGCGGGAAAGGATTTTCATGCGGGGCAGAGCATGCCACACGGCACCCCCGCGACGCGAGGCGGACGATCAGCCCGAGGCTATTTCTTGTCGTCGTCCGCGGAATCGGCCGGCAGCAGGCCGGCGGCACGCGCCGCCTCCTTGTTCAGACGGTCGCGCAGATCCTTGCCGGTCTTGAAGTAGGGCACGCGCTTGGAGGCCACCGCCACCTGCTCGCCGGTTCGCGGATTGCGGCCGGTACGCGGATCGCGCTTCTTCACCGAGAACGCACCAAAACCGCGCAGCTCGACGCGGTGACCGGACGCCAGAGCCCTGGAAATCTCGTCGAATACGGTTGCGACGATCCGCTCGACATCTCGTTGGTAGAGGTGGGGATTCCGGGCCGCCAGGCGCGCAATCAGCTCGGACTTGGTCATCGCATTTCCATGGCGGGCGATTCAGCCCTCAGAGCAATGATTAAGTCGTTGATATTAAACTAGATAACGGCCTCGTCAAGTCTAAGCCCTTGAAAGCAAAAGAAAAGGCCGACCCTTATGGGCCGGCCTTTCCGTAAACCTTGATGAATATGGCTTACTTTTCGTCGTCGCCGGCTTCGGCCTTCTTCTTGAGGGCCGCGCCGAGGATGTCGCCCAGGCTGGCGCCGGAGTCGGACGAACCGAAGTCGGCCATCGCCTTCTTCTCCTCGTCGAGCTCGCGGGCCTTGACCGACAGCACGACCCGGCGCGAGGCCTTGTCGATGTTGGTGATCTTGGCATCGAGCTTGTCGCCGATGGCGTAGCGGTCGGGACGCTGCTCGGAGCGGTCGCGGCTGAGCTCCGTCTTGCGGATGAAGCCCGGGATGCCGTCCTGCACAGTGACGTCGATGCCGTTGTCCTGGATGCCGGCCACGATGACGGTGACCACATCGCCCTTCTTGGCGACCACGCCCACCGTCTCGAACGGATCGTTGGCGAGCTGCTTGATGCCGAGCGAGATGCGCTCCTTGTCCATGTCGACGTCGAGGACCTTGACCTTGACCTGGTCGCCCTTCTTGAAGTCGCGGATCGCCTCTTCGCCGGCCTTGTCCCAGCTCAGGTCGCTGAGATGGACCATGCCGTCGATGTCGCCGGGCAGGCCCACGAACAGGCCGAACTCGGTGATGTTGCGGACCTCGCCCTCGAGCTCGGTGCCGGCCGGGAACTGTTCGGCGAAGCTCTCCCACGGATTGGCCATGCACTGCTTGAGGCCGAGCGAGATGCGGCGCTTGGACATGTCGACGTCCAGCACCATCACTTCGACTTCCTGCGAGGTCGAGACGATCTTGCCGGGGTGCACGTTCTTCTTGGTCCAGCTCATCTCCGACACGTGGACCAGACCCTCGACGCCCGGCTCCAGCTCGACGAACGCGCCGTAGTCGGTGATGTTCTT
>JABMNB010000460.1 GCA_013205335.1 Rhodospirillales bacterium | reverse complement strand
GCCAACATCGCCATTGCCGCCAAGACGGTGAAGCCGGACCCGCGTCTGCCCGGCACGATCTTCACCGCCGCCGAGGACATCGAGAAGGCTGGCGGCAGGGCGCTGCCGCTCGCCTGCGACATCCGCGATGAGCAGAGCGTCGACAAGGCAGTCGCCGAGACCGTCGCGAAGTTCGGCGGGATCGACATCCTGGTGAACAATGCCAGCGCCATCAGCCTGACCGGTACGCTGGCCACGCCGATGAAGCGCTACGACCTGATGCAGCAGATCAACGCACGCGGCACTTTCATGGTCTCGCAGAAGTGCATCCCGCACCTGCTGAAAGCCGCCAACCCGCATGTGCTGAACCTCTCGCCGCCGCTCGACTTCGACGTGAAATGGTTCGCCAACCACGCCGCCTACACGCTCGCCAAGTACGGCATGTCGGTTTTCGCGTGGTCAATGGCCGAAGAATTCAAAGACAAGGGGATCGCCTTCAACTGCCTGTGGCCGCGTACCGCCATCGCCACCTCGGCGATCCAGAACATCCTGGGCGGCGACGAGGGCATGAAGCAGTGCCGCAAGCCCGAGATCATGGCCGACGCCGCGTACGCGATCTTCAACCGCCCGGCACGCGACTGCACCGGCAACTTCTTCATCGACGACGAAGTGCTGATGGCGGAAGGCGTCAGCGACTTCGACCAGTACGCCGTCTCGCCCGGCACGTCGTTGCTGCCTGATTTCTTCGTGCCCGCCCCCGGCGCGCGAACCGTCGTCGGAAAGGGCTAGGCGTGGCGACCTTCCTGCTGGTTCATGGCGCCTGCACGGGCGGCTGGTGCTGGGAGAAGGTCGTCCCGCTGCTCGAGGCGGCGGGCCACAAGGTCTGCGCCCCCGACCTGCCTGGCCTGGGCAAGGACCAGACGCCGCCGGCCAACGTCACGCTCGCCGACAATGTCGAGAAGCTGGCGCGGCTCCTCGACAAGATGGAGGAGCAGGTCATCCTGGTCGGCCATTCGCTGGGCGGCGTCACGATCAGCCAGCTCGCCGAGGCACGACGGCGCAAACTGAAGGCGCTGGTCTATCTCTGCGCCCTGCTGCCGACTTCGGGCAAGAGCGGCAAGGACATGACGGCGCTGGAGCCGGACGCCATGTTCCGGCTGTCGCGACAGGTCAGCCCCGACGGCAAGACCTACACCTTCGCCCGCGACAAGCTGCCGAGCCTGTTCTACGCCGACGTCTCGCCGGAGGACCGCTACAAGGCGATGGAGCGGCTGCGACCTCAGCCACTGGCCATCTCGACGACCCCATTGACCCTCACCGAAGAGCGCTTCGGCTCAGTGCCGCGCTGGTACATCGAGTGCGTTCACGATAATGCCATCCGCATCGCGCTGCAGCGCACGATGGCGAAGGCGACACCGTGCAAGGTGCTGAGGCTGGAAAGCGGCCACTCGCCGTTCTTCAGCAATCCCGAAGAGCTGGTCGAGCATCTGGAGACGATTGCGGCGAGCTAAGAAGCTGTCGTCCTGAGCGAAGCGAAGGACCTAGCGGAACGACGAGAGCACTGCGTCGCTAACGCTAGATCCTTCGCTTCGCTCAGGATGACAAGAAGGGCCGGCGTACCTCAACACGCTTTAGTCGAAATACGCTAACGCCCTCGCCTCGATGCTCTGCCGCGGCCGTGGATTGGCCGGCGACGTCGGATCGTCGAAGGCGGAATGCAGCGAGAAGCGCGCGCGGCCGTCTTTCGTCGAGTCGTAGCACTTGATCAGAACGGCCTCGTCCCGCGTCATCTGCGGGAAATAGAACCAGCGGTGATCGGCGTTGTAGACGCCCTGATATATCTCGCCGGTGCGGTCGGCATAGACCAGATCGCACACCGCGAGATCGCGCGGCGCAATACTCTCTGCGTCGACGAAGCCCAGCGGCGCCATCTCGACCGGCGCATGGTCGATGCTGCGCCAGACATTGTATTCGGCGAACCGGTTCCGAAGGCGCTGCTCGGCCTCCTCGGCCGGAAGCAAGTCGCGGACACGCTGTGGACCTGACTTCTCGGTGTAGTCGTTGTGCACGCTGCGCACCGGCGTGCGCAGGCCACGCTCGACAGCGCGGTCGGCAGTGCGGACGGTGTGGTCGAACACCACGACCTTCGACGCGCCGGTCTCACGCATGATCAGCGCCTCGACCTCGGGATGGTATTTCCTGCGGACCTCTTGCTCGTCGTAGAAGTCGCGCACGGCGGTATCGTGATGCGTGAGGATGAAGGCCTGGCGGTCGAGCGAGACATCGCGTGCGATCGGGCGGGCATCATGGATGCGCACCGTGAAGTCGCGATAATTGCCGTCACGCCGCGGCAGGCCCGTGCCATGCGGCGGATTATAGGTCACTGGCTTGATGCTGAGATCGGCGAGGTAGTTCACCGGTGCATCGACCCAGGCTGTGAGCAACTGCCGCGCGGCGGCGGATTCGGCGGTTCGGACGTCAACCATGGCTTCACCCGTGATGTGTAGCGTTTACCCCCTGCAGGTGGTGTGGCTTTAGCTCCTTACACTCCCTCGGGCTCACGAGAAGATTTCATGGGGTCATGTCGGCGTTCAGGCCGCGAGTTCGAGGATCTCCATGACCTGCTCCGGTCCCTTGATGGGCCGCGGATTGTTCAGCACCGCACGGTCGTGCATCGACTTCTCGGCGATCTCCCGGAAACGCTCCTTGCCGACGCCGACTTCCGACAGGTGCCCCGGCAGGCCGAGCGACTTCACCAGCCCTTCCACCAGGTCACCGGCCGCAGCGTCGGGCTTGCCGAACGCCTCCCCCACCCGCTTCTGCCGCTCCGCGTTGGCCGGCAGGTTCCAGCGCAGCACCGATGGCAGCATCACGCAGGACGTATGGCCGTGCGGCACGTGGCAGGCGGCGCCCAGCACATGGCCGATCCCGTGGCTTGCGCCCACCCCGACGCCCGATGTGCCGGCGCCGATCGACAGCCACATGCCGAACTGGAGGTCGAGCCGCGTCGCCATGTCATCGGGCTGCGCCTTGTGCGCCGGCAATGCGCGGGCGAGCAGCTTCAGCGCCTCGGTGGCGGTGCCGAGCACGAAGGGATGGGCCTGCTGCGAGCACAGACGCTCGACGGCATGATCCACGGCCTTCAGGCCGGTCGAGAGCATGAGCTCCATCGGCGTCGCCAGCGTGGCGGCGGCGTCGAGCACGATGACCCGCGGCACGACCAGGCGATGGCCGAAGCTCTCCTTGATGCCCTTGCGCGGATCGGAGATGCCGGCGAAGGCATTGAACTCGGCGGCCGACAGCGTGGTCGGCACGGCGATCATGCGGATCGCGGCAGCCGGCGGCTTGATCGCATCCGATGGCGGCGCGGCGCCCTCCTTGGGCTTGCCGGCGCGATAGGGGTCGAGGTCATCGACCGTCTTCACGTTCTGCCAGAGCGCGATAAGAATCGTCTTGGTGGCATCGATCACCGAACCGCCGCCTACCGCCACGATCAGGTCGGCGCCGGCCTCGCGTGCCATTGCCGCTCCTTCGACCACGCAGGGTCGCGGGGAATGCGCGGTGATGCCGGCATAGGTGCCCGCATGCAGGTCGCCGAGATCGTCGATCACCGAAGCCAGCAACGCACTCTGTGCCACCGATTTCGACGTGGTGATGAACACCTTCTTCGCACCCAGCCGTTCGGCCTCGGCGCGCAGCGCGACGCCGGCCGGCTTGCCGTAGACCACGCGCTCGATGTCCTGATGTCCGTGGATGCCGCTCAGCATATTCACTCCCCCTACTCCTCATCCTGAGGAGGCGCGCCAGCGCCGTCTCGAAGGATGGGCAACGACTAGACTGTTGCTCACCCTTCGAGACGCGGCCGCTGGCCGCTCCTCAGGGTGAGGTGGTGCGCTTAGCTCAGTTGCCGGCGGTAGAGCGCCAGCATGCGCTCATAGTGCTTCTCGCGGGCCGCCTCGTTCAGGTTGCCACGATCGGAGAAGGCGTAGCCGTGATGCGTGCCGGCCTCGGTCTCGACGCGGGAGGGGAACGGCGCGGAGGCCAGCAGCTTCTCGAACCTGGCGACATCCGACAGCGGCACGTAGGTGTCGTGTTCGGCGAAGGCGTAGTAGCCCTCGGCGGTGATGTCGCCCAGCATCAGGTGTGGCGAGTCGGGCTTGTCGGTGATCAGGCGCGTTCCGTAGTAGGACGCGAAGCAGCCGATACGATCCGGATGTCTGGCAGCAGCAGCCGTGACGAAGGCGCCACTCATGCAGTATCCGACCAGACCCACCTTGCCGGATTTGGCATCGGGCAGGCTCGGCAGGACGTCGAGCACCGCGCCCGTGTCCGCCGCGACCCTGGCGTTGGAAATCGATTCCATCAGGCCGAACATGCGCTTCAGGTTGGCTTCGCCGTCAGGGTGATTCCGCGTCGGACCGCAGACGAATTCTCGCGTGGAGCGATAGTAGAGATTGGGCAGCAGCACGTAGTAGCCGGACTGCGAAATCCGCCGGCAGATTTCGCGCAATCCCTCGCGCACGCCGGGGGCGTCCATCAGCATGATGACGACCGGCAGCGGCCCGCCATCGTCGGGTCGCACGGTGTAGGTGTTCATGGCGCCATCTTGCGTGGCGATATCCAGCTCGCGTTCGATCATGCCCGGACGGTACCGGGCCTCCGCCCCGTGGTCTATAACCCCGCCTCCTGTCTGAATCCGAGGAGTGGAACGAAATGCCGGTGGCAAACGGGGGCGCGCTCGACGGCCTGAAAGTGATCGACCTGTCGCGCGTGCTGGGTGGCCCCTATTGCGGCCAGATGCTGGCCGACCACGGCGCCGACGTGATCAAGATCGAGCCACCGCAGGGCGACGAGACCCGCACCTGGGGCCCTCCGTTCGACGCCGAGGGCGTTTCCGCCTATTTCGCCGGCATCAACCGCAACAAGCGCACGATCGCGCTGGATCTTTCCAAGCCCGAGGGCCGCGATGTCCTGCTGAAGCTGCTCGAGACGGCCGACGTGCTGATCGACAACTTCAAGACCGGCACCATGGAGAAGTGGGGCATCGGTTATCACGACGTGCTGGCGGCGAAATTCCCGCGCCTGGTCCATGCCCGCGTCTCGGGCTTCGGCGCCGACGGGCCGCTGGGCGGTTTTCCGGGGTACGACGCCATGGTGCAGGCCTCGGCCGGGCTGGTCTCGGTCAATGGTTCGCCCGAGGGCGGTCAGGTCCGCATCGGCGTGCCGGTGGTCGACCTGTCGACCGGCATGAACGCCACCATCGGCATCATGATGGCGCTCTACGAGCGCAACCGATCCGGCAAGGGCCAGTTCGTCGACGCGACGCTCTACGACAGCGCCATCGCTCTGCATCAGCCGCACGCGCCGAACTATTTCATGGCCGGCCTCAAGCCGAAGCTCGTCGGCAACAGCCATGCGAGCCTCGTGCCCTATTCCAACTTCCCGACCAAGACGCGCAACATCGTGGTCGGCGCCGGCAACGACGGGCAGTTCCGCAAGCTGACGCAGATGCTGGGCAAGCCGGAACTCGCCGACGATCCGCGCTTCAGGACCAACAAGGAACGCGTGGCCCATCGCACCGAGCTGGAGGCCGAATTACGCGCGCTGCTCAAGGACCGCGACGCCGATGAATTCTCGCAGGAGCTTATGAAGGGCGGCGTGCCCTCTGCCGCCGTGCTGGAGGTCTCCGATGTGATGGAGGCTCCGCACACCAGGCACCGCGGCATGGTGTGGGAGAAGGATGGCTGGCGCAACGTCGGCAATCCCGTGAAGCTCTCGCGCACCCCACCCAAGGTGCGCACCAAGCCCAAGAAATTCGGCTCCGACACGCGGGCCGTGCTGGCCGAGGCTGGCTATACCGCGGCCGAGATCGACACGCTGGTCGCCTCGGGCATCGCGCTCACCGAGATCAAGAAGTAGGAGAAGACGCATGTTTCAACCCGACCTTCTCAAGGGCAAGCGCATCCTGGTCACCGGCGGCGGTACCGGCCTCGGCCGCTCGATGGCGCACCGCTACCTCGAACTCGGCGCCAACGTGATCATCTGCGGCCGCCGCGAAGACGTGCTGAAGCAGACCGCCGAAGAACTGGCCAAGGAGACCGGCGGCGAGATCGAGACGGTGGGCTGCGACGTGCGCGTCCCCGACGCCGTCGAGGCGATGATGGACAAGATCTGGGAGAAGCGCCCGCTCGACATTCTCGTCAACAATGCCGCCGGCCAGATCCTCGCCCAGACCCACAAGATGTCGTCGCGCGCGATCGACGCCGTGCTCGGCATCGTCCTGCACGGCTCGGCCTACTGCACGGTCGCAGCCGGCCGCCGCTGGATCGATGCCGGAGAGCGCAACAAGGTGGTGATGTCGATCCTCACCGTCTCGTCGCTGACCGGCGCGCCCTTCACTGTTCCCTCGGCGATGGCCAAGGCGGGCGTGCTGGCGATGACCAAGAGCCTGGCCGTCGAATGGGGCCCCAAGGGCATCCGCACCTGCGCGATCGTGCCCGGCCCGTTCCCGACCGAAGGTGCCTGGAGCCGGCTGATGCCGAAGGAGCGCGGCGGCCAGGACGACATGATCAAGGCGATCCCGATGCGCCGCACCGGGGAGCATATCGAGCTGGCCAACCTCGCCGCCTTCCTGGTGAGTGACGGCGCGGGCTACATCAATGGCGACGCCATCGTCATCGACGGCGGCAAGATGCTTCAGTCCGGTGGCGGCGGGGCCAATACCTCCGCGATGCTCGACTGGACCGACGAACAGTGGGACGCGATCCGGCCGAAGAAGAAGTAGTCAGGGCGACGGCTGGGAAGCCTCATCATCTTTCCTCGAGCCCGAGGCGATCCAGGCGACCAGCAGGTCGTAAAACACCGACAGCACCACGGGGCCGACGAACAGGCCGATGAGGCCTCCCGCCAGGGTGCCGCAGATGACGCCGGCCACGATCACCGCCATCGGGGTCGGCAGTCCTCGTGCCATCAGGATGGGTCGCAGGACGTTGTCCAGCAGCAGAAGCGGCACGGTATAGACCGTGAAGAGGCCGGCATGCAGGACCGGAAGATACATCCAGGTCCAGATGATCACCGGAATCATGACGATGTTGGGCCCGACCTGCACGATCGCCAGCACCAGGCAGACGAAGGTGATGGGGCCGGCGAACGGAACGCCCGCCACCAGCATGCCGATCGCGAGAAGCACCGACTGTAGGAGGGCGATGCCGATGACGCCCTGCGACACGTTGCGGATGGTCGAACCGGCAATTTCGAGGAAGTGCCGGCCGCGCGTCTCGGCCACCCGCGCCGCGAGGGCGCGCAGCGTTCCGGCCAGCTCGTCGGAATAGGCAAGAAGGACGCCCGCCACGACGATGGCGCCAGCGAACTGCAGGACCCCCAGGAAGACGCCTGCCGCGATGCCGCCCATCCAGCGACCGACCGAAGCCAGCTGGCCGACATGGGCCGTCACCAGCGCTCGCACATCGTTGGTGGCGTTAAGCCAGAAATCGTAGACGCGCGCGCCGACCATCGGCCAGTCCTTCACCGATTCGGGCGGCGGCGGCACGACGTGCCCGCCCCGCAGCAGGAGTCGCCCATAGGCGTCGAGGCTCTCGATCGCCGAGGCTGCCAGGATGACGACGGGCGCGAGCAGCAGGACGAGCAGCAGGAGCGACAGAACTGCAGCCGCGATGCCGTCCCGCAGATGCAGGCGGCGGCGAACCAGATTGAACACCGGATAGACCGCCACTGAAAGAATGACAGCCCACAGGATCAGGGCCGCCACCGGCTGCAGCAGGAGCAGGCTCACATAGATGACGGTGGCGATCAGGCCGAGACGGATCGCGACGTCGATCGTGAACCGCGTGATTTCGGCCCTGCCCTTTTCCGTATCGATCATCGCCGTCTCCGCCGCCCCCGTTGGCGCGAGACGGTTATCGCACGGCAGCACGTCCGTGTACTGCCGGAGCACGGCGGTGGCGGGACTCTTGACCTCGAAGACGACATCGAACGACGGGTAGAGGGCCCGGACCAGCCCGCCTCGGAACATGGGTTTCACACATGCCGAGGCGAGATTGCCCCTGTCATCTGCATCGCGGTGCGCTACGTTTGCATGACAAGGAATGCGCGGGGGATCAGGGGAAATGGCCGAGTATGACTACATCATCGTTGGCGCGGGTTCGGCGGGCGGCGCCCTGGCGGCACGGCTCACCGAAGTGCCAACCAACAAGGTGCTCCTGCTCGAGGCCGGCGCAGCCAGCCACCCCTACTCCCGCATGCCGCTGTCGTTCGGTCTGCTGATCGACAACCCGGCCGCCAACTGGCTCTACCAGTCCGAGCCGGAACCCGGCACGGCCAACCGGGTGATCCCGGTACCGCGTGGAAAAGTTCTGGGCGGTTCCAGCTCGATCAACGGCCTGGTCTGGGTGCGCGGACAACCGCTCGACTTCGACACCTGGGCGCAGATGGGCTGCCGCGGCTGGAGCTGGCACGACGTGGCACCGCTCTTCACCCGCATGGAGAATTTCGTCGACGGCGACGGCTCGAACGGCCGCGGCACCGACGGGCCGCTCAAGGTCTCCACCGTGCCCGACCAGAACCCGCTCTACGACGCCCTGTTCGCCGCCTCCAAGGCCGCCGGCTTCAAGACGAATCCCGACTACAACAGCGAAGATCAGGAAGGCGTCGTGAAGACGCAGACCTCGATCTACAAGGGCCGGCGCATGAGCGTGGCGCACTGCTACATCGAGCCGGCGATGAAGCGGCCGAACCTGCACGTCGTCACCAACGCCCACACGCTGCGCGTCCTGCTCGAGGGCAAGCGCTGCATTGGCGTCGAGTACGAGAAGGACGGCAAGACGGTCCAGGCTCGCGCGAAGGAGACGATCCTGTCGGCCGGCGGCGTTGCCAGTCCGCAGATTCTCGAACTGTCCGGTATCGGCCAGCCCGAGCTCCTGAAGAAGCACGGCATCGAGGTGAAGCACGAGCTGAAGGCGGTCGGCGAGAATTTCCGCGATCACATCAACGCCCGCATCATCTGGCGTCTGAAGGTGGCCAGCGTCTCTTACAATCACATGGCCCGCGGGCTGGGCGCCGTGACCCAGATGATGAAGTACCTCGCCACCGGTGGCGGCTTCATGAGCCTGCCCTCGGCGCCGCTGCTCGGCTTCCTGAAGACGCGACCGGAACTCGAGACACCCGACGTGCAGATGCATCTCGTGCCCTATTCGATCAAGGACCCGAAGACCCGCAAGCTGCAGGACTTCCCCTCGATGACCATCGCCTGCTACCAGCTCCGCCCCGAGAGCCTGGGCTCGATCCACATCCGCTCGGCCGATCCCAAGGCGCATCCGGCGATCCGCTTCAACTTCCTGGCCGACAGGATCGACCAGGACGCGATGACGGCGGGCTTCCGCATGATGCGGAAGATCGTCGATGCTGCGCCCATGGATGCCTACCGCGACGAGGAATTCTCGCCCGGCACCGCGGTCAAGTCCGACGAGGAGATCCTCACCTGGATCCGCAACAACTCGCAGACCGCCTATCACCCGATCGGCACCTGCCGCATGGGCCCCGAAGGGCCGAACACCGTGGTCGACGACAAGCTCCGGGTGCACGGCATCCAGGGCCTGCGCGTTGCCGACGCATCGATCTTCCCGACCATGCCCTCCGGCAACACCAATGCCCCCTCGATCATGGTCGGCGAGAAGATGGCGGATATTTTGAAGGCGGCTTGAGCCTGACTTGTCGTCCTGAGCGAAGCGAAGGACCTTGCAGAGCGACCAGAGGACTCCGTTCCTGGCGCAAGATCCTTCGCTCCGCTCAGGATGACATGAATTGTATGTCGCTAAACAGCCACCGGCTTGCCGCTGATCAGGGCGGTGCCGGTCATTGCGGCGACCAGCTTGCCGTCGGCGCGCACGATATCGATCCGGTAGTTCGAGGCCTTGCTGGAGCGCGAGATCTCGACCGCCGTAGCGGTCAGCACGTCGCCCAGCCGCACGGCCACGCTGTAGACGATGTGCGCGTCGATGCTGCCCGAGACGACGCCCTGCGAGTTGCAGGCATAGCCGAAGGCGGCATCCGCCAGGGTGAAGGTGAGGCCGCCATGGCCGACGCCGTTGAAGTTCAGGTGTCGCTCCTCGATCGCCACCCGTGTCACGGCTCGGCCGAGCGAAGCCTCGACGAATTCGATGCCGAGAACGCGCGTGAAGGCATCCCGCCGTGCCAGCGCCGAGACGTCGATCATTCCGCGGCCTGCCGCAACGGCGGCAATACCGAGGCGATGGCGGCCAGCGTCCGGGACAGCGACTCGCCCTCGGGATCGGCGAGCGCCGCCACCCGCGCATTGGCGACGGCATCGGCCGCGGCCTGCGCGGTCAGGCGTCCGGCCAGCGCCGGTGCGATCACCTCGTCAGCGATGCGGCGGTAGTTGCCGAGACCGCGCCTGTAAGTGTCGCCATAGCCTTTTATCAGGCGGGCTGATTCCGCGATCTCGCGGGCGAGGTCGATGCCGAGCGGCGCAGCGGCACGAATTTGTCCCAGCCAGCGCTCGATCTCGGCCTGCTCCTCGGCATAGCGGAAGGTGAACGGCCGCCACCAGCGCAGACCCGCAACCAGGCGCAGGCGCGCAAAGCCCAGAATGGTCGTCGTGCGCACATGCATCGGGAAGTAGGTCTTGCCGAGGCGTCCGGTCCGCTCGCCCCAGCCCATCAGGCGGCGCGCCAGAGCGGGCGGCAGGATGGCCGCGATCTCCTCGATGCCCGGCTTGAAATGCTCGGTGATTTCCAACGGCTCTTGATCGCGGGCACGAACCTCAGCCCGCACGCGCGCCACCCGCTCCGCCGATGTCTTGGCCTGGGCCACCCGGATCACGTCTTCGAACGACATGCGCACGGCGAGATGGCGCGCGGTCTCGCGCAGCAGCTCGGCCGAGCCCAGCGCCCCGATCGGGTCGAGGCGGTCGAGATAGAGCTTGGCGTAGTGCCGGTCCTGGTAGGCGGTGAGGCGGCGGATGCCCTCCTCCACGACATCGAGGCTGGCGGCCGGGTAAGTCCGGCGTGCGCGTTCGATCAGGTCCTCAGCGCCCTGCACTGCTGCCTGCCGCTTGCGATGCTCGCGCACCGCCTGCTCCAATTCGCCGCGCGCGTGGCCACGCCCGAAAGAGAAGGCCGCAAGGTTGGTGTCGACCGACTTGCCAGCATGACGGATCGCGGCTTCGAAAGCGTCGTCGGGGATCGGCAGCTTGCCCGATCCGGCCAGCGCCCCCAGCAGCACTGCATTGAGGACACCGCCGGATTCCTCGGCCGCCTGGTCCATGTCGAACAGTATCTGTTCGCGGCTGCGCTCCTTCACGGCACGCAGCAGCCGGCCGACGTCGAAGCTGCCGTCGCCCATGGCCGTGCGCTCGCCGATCGCCAGCACGCGATGGGTCGAGGCGATCAGGGTCGTGCGGCCGGGTGTCACGAAGCCGTTGAAGATCATGCGGCCGGCTTCCAGCAGCTCGGTCGCCAGGGCAACGTCGACCTCGCCGATCGCCGGATTGAGCGCGAGCACGGAGGACGGTGCCGCACCTGCCGGCATCACCTCGACATAGTAGGTCGTGGCGCCGGTGCGCTGCGCCACGCCGGGAATCTGGGTCGCCTGCACGGCGAGCCCGCGACTCTGCGCCGCCGACACGATCCAGCCGCACAGCACGCCGCCGCCGTCCCCGCCCAAGGCGCCAATCAGGATGGTGATGGGTTTAGGCACCCGCCATCGCTCCGATGACCTTCGAGCGGATGCGCCACTTCAGGCGATCCCACCAGCTCGCATTCTGCACGATGTCGGCGCGGTAGAAGGACGGGCAGAGCACGGCGGCGTCCGCCACCTCGCCGCAGAGGCCGCAGCCGACGCAGCCATTGTTGACGCTCGCCACGGGATCGCTGCGTAGCGGATCGGGGCTGGGCTTCACCACAAGCGACGGGCAACCCGAGAGGCGGATGCAGGAATGGTCGCCGGTGCAGACCTCGTCATCGACGCCATAGCGCGTGCGCACGACCCTTTCCCCGCGTTTCAGCTGGGCCGCGATCTGCGGGCGGATGCGGCGCTGGCGCGCGAGCTGGCATTCGCCGTCGGCCACGATCACCTTGAGGCCCTTGTCGTCGGTGCTCATCGCCTCGCGCAGGGTCTTGAGCATCGTGCCGACATTGTAGGTCCGGATGGTGCGCAGCCAGCCGACACCCATCGCTTTCAGGGTAGCCGCGATGTCCGACGTCGTCTCGCCGTCCCGGCGGTTGCCGGAAGTGTTGGGAATGAATTGCGCGCCCGTGGCCGAGGTGTAGCCGTTCTGCATGATGACCAGCACGCGGTCGCCGCGATTGAACATCGACGAGGCGACGCCGCTCAGGAGCCCGTTGTGCCAGAAGCCTCCATCCCCCATCACGGAGATGGTGCGCTTCTGCATCACCGGCGCTACCGCGCCGGCCGCCGCCAGCGACATGCCGAAGCCCAGGATCGAGTTGCCGAGGTGGAACGGCGCCAGCGTCGCAAAGGAGTGACAGCCGATGTCGCTCGAGATGTGGACCTTGCCGACCTCGCGTTCGAGCAGTTTGATCGCCGAGAAGACCGGCCGCTCGGGGCAGCCGGTGCAGAAGCCCGGCGGACGCAGCGGCAGCGGCCCGCCCAGCAGGCGCTGTGCCTCCGCCCGGCCGGCGCGGGCTGCCTCGAAGCGCTCGCGCGGCCGGCTCAGATCGATGTCGTTGGCCGACTGGGCGAAGAACTTCAGCAGGCCCTCGGTCACCACCTCGGCGGTATATTCGCCCGCCATCGGCAACACATCCTTGCCGTAGACCTTCGTGTCGATGTCGCGCTTGCGCAGCAGGACGTGGATCGCCTGCTCGATGTAGTCGGGCGCCCCCTCCTCGACCACCAGCACGGCGCGCTTGCCCTTGCAGAAGTCGGCGATCTGATCAGGTACCAGCGGATGGGTGACGTTCAGCACCAGGGTCGGAATCTTGCCCTCGACCTCGAGCCGGTCGAGGCCGCGGACCAGGACGTTGGTGATGCCGCCCTGCACGATGATGCCGAGGTCGGCACGTTCGCCGGCTAAAAACTCGTTCAGGCCGTTCTCGACGATGAAGCGTTCGGCCGCGGGCTGGCGGACCTCGACCTTGATCTTCTCGTGCGCGTAGGTCGACGGCGGATGCGAGATGCGGTCGTAATTGTGGGCTGCCGGTTCGGCGAGACGCCGGTTGCGCGAAATGGCAGGCGGCACATTGTCCTTGGCCACGAACTCGCCCGTGACGTGGCAGGCGCGGATGCGCAGCTCCATCATCACCGGCGTATTGGTCGCCTCCGAGAGCTCGAACGCCTTCTCCGTGCAGCGCACGATGGTCGGCAGCGAGGGCCGCGGGTCCATCAGCCAGACCGAGGATTTCAGAGCATAGGCCTGGGTGCGTTCCTGGATGACCGAGGCGCCCTCGCCGTAATCCTCGCCGACCACGATCAGCGCGCCGCCGATCACGCCCGGCGAAGCGAGGTTGGACAATGCATCGGCCGCCACGTTTGTGCCGACGATCGATTTCCAGGTGACGCAGCCGCGGATCGGATAGTTGATCGAGGCGCCGAGCAGCGCCGCCGCCGAGGCCTCGTTGGTGCAGGTCTCGAGATGGACACCGAGTTCGTCGAGCAGGTCCTGCGATTCGACCAGCACGTCGACCAGATGCGAGACCGGCGCACCCTGATAGCCGCCGACATAGGAGACGCCCGACTGCAGGATCGCCTTGGTGACCGCGAGGATGCCCTCACCCCGGAAGATCTCGCCCTCGCCCAGCCGCAGCGCGCGGACTTCGTCGGCGAAGGAGCGTTCCGGATTGGTCCGCTGGGCGACGGGAAACTGGCTTGCCGGCTGGTCGAGCATGGCGAGCAGTATAAGAGCTAACGACGGACGCGACGATCCCGTTTGGAATCCCGCACACCGTCTTGCCGGGCCTTCGCCAGCAGGGCGCGAAACGGCACGAGAAGTTTCTCCCGCACCGCAGCATCGCCGTCGAGGACCTGGAGCGAGAGCGCCACCGCCTCCAGGGTCGAGACCGCATCCGGCCGCGCCTCGCGCCGCAGGTCGCCGTAGAGCGACGGACCGTCCGGCACCACGACGTACCGGCGCAGCTTGGTCAGCCAGGCGTTTCGCCACCACAGCGCCTTGGCCTGCGCCCAGTTGCCGTCGAGAGCGATCAGCCCCTTGAGACCGGCCCGCGCCGCCTCCTGATCGGGCAGTGCCAGGCCCTTGGCATCGACCGCCACCAGCGGCGCCAGCCCTTTGGCCGGCCCCTTGATCTGCGTCGAGCCGAGATAGAGCACGCCCCAGTCACGCGGCTCGGCCGGCGCGCCCAGCGCATGCGCGAGATTGCGCCACGACAGGCCCACGACCACCCTGGCGTTCGCCAGCCCTCCCGCCAGCAGACCGGCCGTGCCCAGCACGCGGTCCTGCTCCTGCGGGTGCTGCAGCACCAGGATCGTCACCTTGTTGTCCACCGTCTCCGACATGGCCGAGGTATAGCCTCCCGGCTAGGGTCGCGCGATGTCCGTTGCCATCCTCGTTTTCGATAGTGTGACCAAGCTGCCGCCCGAAGCTGACGGCGCAGTCGTCATCGGCGGCAGCCACGCCGCAATCTATGCCGCACACATGTCGGCGAAGTTCGGCTGCCGGGCTGCCATCCACCACGATGCCGGCATCGGCAAGGACGAGGCCGGCATCGGCGGTCTCGCCTACGCCGACAAGCTCGGCATGGCGATGGCGGCCGTCGCGACCGCCAGTGCCCGCATCGGCGATGGGGCAGACCTCCACGCACGCGGCGTCATCAGCCGGGCCAATGCGCTGGCCATTTCCTGCGGCGTCGTGCCGGGCATGAGCGCGCGCCACGCCGCCGAACTGCTGAAGGCGGCGCCGTGGCCGCATGCTCTGCCGGCCACCAAGGGCGAGAGCCGCTACACGGTCGAGGGCGTCGTTTGCGCCGACTCGGCGACTTTGCTGGTCCCGGCGGATCGCGGCCGCGTCGTTGCCACCGGCAGCCACGGTGCGCCCAATTCGGCAATGGCGACGGCCCCCTTTCGGCCACTGCTGCTGATGTTCAACGATGCGGGCTTCGGCGCCGACCGTGGCGGCGTGCTGGCGCTGGCCGAACTCGACAAGGAGGACATCGCCGCCATCGCAGTCGCAGCGCAGTCGGCGCGCATCGGCGACGGGCGCTCCACGTTGCAGGACGGAATGATTTCCGACGCCAACGCGGCCGCATACCGGCTCGGCGCGCGTTCGGGAGGCTCCGCGCTTGCACTGGCGCGCGCACTGGCCGAGAAAGCTGGATAGACCTGAAAAGGGAGTCGCTTCGGGCATGGCCGTCGTCAATGTAAAGTCGGAGATCGCCGGCAATGTCTGGAAGATCCAGGTGCAGGCGGGTGATCGGATCGAGGCCGATGGCGAGATCATGATCCTAGAATCGATGAAGATGGAAATTCCGGTGCTGTCGCCCAAGGCCGGCGTCATCAAGGAAATCAAGGTCAGCGAAGGCGAAGCAATCGCCGAAGGCCAGCTCGTGGTCGTGCTCGATGCGTAACAGCGTCGTCGCCAGCGAGCTGGCGCGGCTCTGGGCACCCGACAATCTCCGCCGTTCCGCACCGGGCATCGCGCTCTGTGCCGCCATCGCCGCCGTGGCCTACTACGCCGACACGAGAAGCCTGCTTCGCTTCGGGGCCGTCTGGGTGCCGCCGCTGATCCTCACCCTCGTCATCGGCATGGCGTTGCAGCCGTTGTCGGCGAAGCCCGTGCTGAAGCCCGGCCTCGAATTCGCGGGCCGCACTCTCCTGCGTATCGGCGTCGCCCTCCTGGGCGCCCGCCTGACCTTCGGCCAGCTCGTCGAAGGCGGCGCGATGCCGATCGTGATCGCCCTGGCCGCGGTTGGCTGCACAATCGTGTTCGGCGCCTGGGCCGCCCGCCTGTTCGGGCTCAACCAGAATTTCGGCCTGCTCACCGGCTGCGCCACCGGCGTTTGCGGTGCGGCGGCGGCGATGGCAGCGTCTGCCGTGCTGCCCAAGCACGAGAATTCCGCCCGCGACCTCGCCTTCACGGGCATGGGCG
>JABMNB010000459.1 GCA_013205335.1 Rhodospirillales bacterium | reverse complement strand
GCCCGACATGGCGCAGGGCGGCGGTCCCGATGGGGCCAAGGCATCGGACGCGCTGAAGGCCATCGAGGCGGCCCTGGCGGCGGGCACATGAAGCTCGTGGTCGCTCTCGTGATGGCGGCGGCGGCGGCGATGTCGGCCTGCGCACCGAAGGATTTTTCCAAGGAAGGCAGCGACGCCGAGCAGTTCACGAAGGACGAATCGCAGTGCCGCAGCCAGGTCCGTGCGATGGCGGAGCAGGAGCGCAACATCGACGACCAGCGCCGTGCCGTGTTCTCCGGCGAGCGCGAGCGCTACGGCCAGCAGGGGCTTTACACGGACATGGCCAACCAGGGCTACAAGTACAACGTGCAGCGCCTGACGGCGCGCTGCATGGAGGCCCGTGGCTGGGCGCCCAAGCAGAACGGGCCGATTCCCATGCCCAAGCTGACCTGGTGACATGAGCGCGCTGAACGTCTTTCTCCTCTATCTGGCCTGCGGCGCGGCGACTTTTCCTCTCACCATCATGATGGTGCGCGGCGCCGTGTCGGTGGCGGCGCCGGCTCGCGCCACGCCGGCTTTTCATCGGCGGCTGGACAATGCCATGGGCTGGTCGATCACCGCCTGGATCCTGGGCGTGTTCGTTTTCTACGCGACCGTTCTCCTGATCGAGCGGCAGAAGCCCTGCGACGACCAGCGGACCAACCAGCTCACCTACGAGTGCAAGAAGTACCTGGGCGCGATCAAGTAGGCCGCCGGCGCACCGACAGCGCCGTCGACAGCGCCGTCCACAGCGCGCGGGCCGTGAACTCCACGATCACGCCGAACAAGACCAGGATGAAGGCGTTCACGGGCACGGCATACATGTGGCTGGGCAGCGCCAGGATCGCCTGGGCTAGGAAGAGGCCGAGGAAGCCCAGCGACACGGCCTCGATCGGAAGGCCCTGCCGAAAGCCCACACGCCGCCATGCGCCGAACCAGGTTGCCGCCAGCAGGTGCAAGAGACCGATCGCGAAAACGACCCCGAACGGCGGTCCGGGTTGCAGTGTCGGCACGACCAGCAGGCGCAGCGCCTTCTCCCAGTAGATGCGCGCGACCTCGACGGGATCTTCGGTAATGCGCGTGAGATAGAGCGTCCACATCATGCGAAAATACTCGGGCGAGCAGAAGACGATGCCGGCCTTGTTGGCGAGGTCTTCGCCATAGTCGTCGTCGTAGCGGATGCCCCACTTGTTCTCGACGAAGCCCAGGCCGAGATAGAGCGTGTGCGACAGGCCATGCGTCTGCAGGCGCTCCGCAGGCGCCATGGGGAACGCGGCGTCGCGGGCCATCGTGACCCATTTGGGCGCAAGCAGGGCCCCGACGGCGAGTAGGACGAGCAGTGCCAGGCGGGGCAGGACGCGGACCGGCCACCGCTCGCGCAGCGCCGTCGCGGCGACGGCGCCCACGGTGAGCGCGAAGCCCATCAGGCCGATCGATTCGCGGATCAGCGTCACCAGCGCCAGCGCCAGGAGTCCGCCACCGATCCAGGCGCGGTTGCTGCGGGTCGCGATCGCCAGCGGCAGGATGCCGGCCAGGCTCACCATGCCGATGAAGGCCCAATGGGGCGAGGTGCCCATCCAGCCGAGGTACTCGACCGGACCGAGCGCCAGCAGCACGATCGAGGTAATCCACGCGCGTTGCGAAAACAGCAGCCCGGCCAGGGCCAGGAGACCGATCGCATTGAGGATCGTGTTGAGCCGGGCGACGTCGACCAGGGTGGCGCGCTTGCCCGTGATCGCGGCCCAGACGCTGAGCAACGAGGCATGGCCCGGATCGTCGGCGATGGCTCGCTCGGACATCGGGATCAATCGGCCATTCTCGCAGATCGTCAGCCAGGCTCCCCGCGCCACCGTGCACTCGGTGCTGTCGAGCCAGATGTTGGTGGCGCGCCAGTCGGACGGCATGATGTCGGGGAGATAATCGTAACGCCGGACATCCTCGGACGTCCGTGCGAACGGGCCCAGCACCAGCCACGCCGCGCAGAGTGCGAAGGCGAGCCACCTCAACGCCGAACCCATCCGGTCTCCCGATCTCCGTACGGACGACCTTCGGTCCGCCCGCGAACATCACCGACCGGGGCGTGAAAGCCAAGCGATAGCACGCTACAGTAAGGTCATGCTGACCAAGCCGCTGCTGGCGGTCTTCGCCCTCGTGACGCTGCTGCCCGGCTGTGAGACGCGTGCGGAACGCGAAGCCGTGTTCGACGGCCAGCTTCGCGCGATGGCGGGCGCGCCGGAGGCCGGGCTGCTCGGCAGCATGGGCCGCATCCCCGACAACACCTACCAGCTCGAGAACGGCGCCAGGATCCTGCAATGGAGGTGGGACACGTCCTACATCGACCCCGGCATGCCGCCGATGTACCAGCGCTTCGGCGGCTGGGGATGGGGCTGGGGTGGCGGGCTGTGGATGCCGATGGGCGGCTTCCCGCCGACGCTGGTGCGCCAGAGTTGCATCGTCGAATGGACGATGGTTTCGGGTTCCGCCCAGGGCTATCGCTGGCAGGGCGCGGGCTGCCAGAAGGTCACGCCCTGAAAAATGCCGCCCGGTTGACCTCCGTGCGGAGGCAACCGGCCGGCATCTTCAGCCGTCGGGCTTACCAGTAGGTCGGCACGCCGTAATACTTGTCGACTTGGCGGCCGTAATCCGGCGTCCAGCTGAACTCTTCCGAATGGTCGAAGGTCGGTGCGCCCTCGAGGATCTTCTTGTCCAGGGCCACGACGTAGCCGCCCTGGCGCTCGTCGTACTTCAGCGTCGACCATGGCAGCGGATGGTGCTTCTCGCCGATGCCGAGGAAGCCACCGAACGACATCACGGCATAGATGGCGCGTCCGCTC
>JABMNB010000458.1 GCA_013205335.1 Rhodospirillales bacterium | reverse complement strand
CCTGAGCGCGTTCAGCTTGATGAAGCCTTCGGCGTCGCGCTGGTTGTACGTGCCCTGGTCGTCCTCGAAGGTGACGTGCTGCATCGAGTAGAGCGAAACGGGCGACTTGCGGCCGACGACCGTCGTGTTGCCCTTGTAGAGCTTGAGCCGCACCGTGCCGGTGACGTTCTCCTGGCTCTTGTCGATCAGCGCCTGCAGCATCTCGCGCTCCGGCGAGTACCAGAAGCCGTAGTAGATCAGCTCGGCATATTTCGGCATCACCTCGTCCTTGAGATGGCCGGCGCCGCGGTCGAGCGTGATCGATTCGATGCCGCGATGGGCGGCGTAGAGAATCGTGCCGCCCGGGGTCTCGTAGATGCCGCGGCTCTTCATGCCGACGAAGCGGTTCTCGACCAGGTCGAGGCGGCCGATGCCGTTGGCCTTGCCAAGCTCGTTCAGCTTGGTCAGCAGCGTCGCCGGCGACATCTGCACGCCGTCGATGGCGACGGCATCGCCCTTTTCGAAGTCGATCGTGACGTAGGTCGCCTTGTCGGGCGCGGCCTCGGGCGAGATCGTGCGCTGGTAGACGCTCTCGTCGGCCTCTTCCCACGGATCCTCGAGGATCTTGCCCTCGCTGGAGGAGTGCAGGAGGTTGGCGTCGACCGAGAACGGCGCCTCGCCGCGCTTGTCCTTGGCGATCGGGATCTGATGCTCCTCGGCGAATTCGAGCAGCTTGGTGCGCGAGGTGAGCTCCCACTCGCGCCACGGCGCGATCACCTTGATATCGGGCTTCAGCGCATAATAGGCGAGCTCGAAGCGGACCTGATCGTTGCCCTTGCCGGTGGCGCCATGACAGACGGCGTCGGCGCCGGTCTTGCGGGCGAGTTCGATCTGGTGCTTGGCGATCAGCGGGCGGGCGATCGAGGTGCCGAGCAGGTACTGGCCCTCGTAAAGCGCGTTGGCGCGGAACATCGGGAAGACGAAATCCTTCACGAACTCTTCGCGGACGTCGTCGATGTAGATGTTCTCGGGCTTGATGCCCAGAAGCTCGGCCTTCTTGCGGGCCGGCGACAGTTCCTCTCCCTGGCCGAGATCGGCGGTGAAGGTCACCACTTCGCAGCCATAGGCCGTCTGCAGCCACTTCAGGATGACAGAGGTGTCGAGGCCGCCGGAATAGGCCAGGACGACCTTCTTGATGTCGCCCTTCTTGTAGGGCCCGGTATAAGAAACGCTCATGCTGGCCGCTTTCGTGTCCGTTCGGTGAAGGCGCGCGAATATAGCGGTCGACCCTCGCGGGGCAAGAGCGCCGCAAAGACGCTATAATCGAGGTGAGAATAGCATCCCATGGTCTCCCCCCTCGATCGCCTCTCCTACGCCGCCCGCCAGACCGCGCGGGTCGCCTGGTATGCCGGCCACTATGCCGCCGGCCGCCGCCTGCTGAAGCCCATGCCCAAGCCCGATTTTGCCATCGGGCCGACGCCCGGGCGCGCCGAGCTGACCGCCGAGATGCGTGGCCTGTTCGAGCGCGAATGGCGCGATATCGCCGCCGGCCTGTTTCCGGCGCCGCGTACGCTGGACGCCGAGCCGGGCGAAGTCCTGCGCCGCAGCCTGCGCTATTTCCGTGACCTGCCGCAGGTCGACGCCCGCCGCCACGGCCAGCTCGACGACGAGATGCCGCCCGGCACCCAGGCCGACGGCCTGCCCGACTACTACCGCCAGAATTTCCATTTCCAGAGCGACGGCTGGCTCTCGGATCACTCGGCCGCGCTGTACGACACCCAGGTCGAGGTGCTGTTCACAGGCGCGGCCGACGTGATGCGCCGCCGCGCCATGAGGCCGATCGCCGAGTGGCTGGCCGGGCGCAACCAGCGCGACCTGCGCGGCCTCGACGTCGGCTGCGGCACCGGCCGCCTGCTCGCCTTCCTGCACGATGCGTGGCCCGGGCTGCGCCTCACCGGCCTCGACCTCAGCCCACCCTATCTCGCCGAAGCCCGCCGCCTGATCGGACGCACGGCACGGGTCAAGCTGACCGAGGGCGCCGCCGAAGCTTTGCCCTTCGATGATGCGAGCCTCGATCTCGTCGTCTCCTCATTCCTTCTCCACGAACTGCCGAAAGAGATCCGCACGAAAGCCCTGGCCGAAATGGCCCGCGTGCTGAAGCCCGGTGGTCTCGTCGTGATCGTCGATTCGCTGCAGAAGGGCGACCGCTCCGAGTGGGACGGCCTGCTCGACCTCTTCCCGCACTATTTCCACGAGCCGTACTACGCGGAGTATGTCGGCGGCAGCATGGAAGAGTTGGGCGCCACCGCCGGGCTACGGCCGGTCTCGACCGAGAACGCCTTCCTGTCGAAGGTAGCGGCT
>JABMNB010000457.1 GCA_013205335.1 Rhodospirillales bacterium | reverse complement strand
GATGATCGAGCCGTCCTTCTTGGCGCGCATGTCGGGCAGGCAGTAATTGATCAGCCACATGCTCGACAGGATGTTGTTGTGCATGACCTTCATGAACACGTCGTCCGGCAGCTTCTCGTTCGGCCCGTAATACGGATTCGAGGCCGCATTGCAGACGAGGATGTCGACCGGGCCGAGTTGCTTGTTCGTTTCGGCGATCAGATTCTCGCACTGCGACTTGTCGGAGATGTTGCAGGGTATAACGATCGCCTCGCCGCCGGCCGCCTTGATCTCGGCTGCCGCCTCCTCGCAGGCCGGCGCCTTGCGGCTCGACACCACGACCTTGGCGCCCTGCAGAGCGAGGTGCAGGGCAATCGACTTGCCGATGCCCTTGCTCGAGCCGGTGACGACGGCGACCTTGCCGGTAAGGTCGAAAAGCGGCGATGCCATTGGACTATCCTCCAGAAGATTTCGCCTTCCTGTGTGGCATGAACGGGATGAGTCGAAAACCCCGGCATGACGGCCGTGACCGTCCTTTCCGGACCGCCAGGCGAGCGCCGCTGGATAGATCATCGCGACGCTTTCAATCCGGTCGAGACCGATGATGCCGCTCAGGACGTCACCCCGCATCAGGGGCACGAGGAGTTCCGGATGCGGGCCCCGCGGCGGCGGCTGACCGAGCATCACGGTGATCCACTCGATTCCGCACCGTCGGTTTCCTGGCCCTCGGCACAGGAGGTGTCGCAAAAGGCCAGCCGCGAAGAAGTCGCGGGACAGACAGGCACGGCTCACGAAGGCCTGATTTGCCCGGACCAAGGTCGCGGCCCTACTTTGATGCTCCGGGTCCAAAGGAGTTTTCGATGCGCCTCACCACAAGGATCGGGGCCGTTCTCGCCGGCCTTGTCGCGCTGCCGGCCCTCGCGATTGCCGCCACGATCGGCGGCAACTACTACGCGCCGCAGTACGACTATCGCGACTTCTTCGCGGCCACCGACGGCAAGAATTTCCCGGTGATCCTGGCGGGCGACGCCTTCCCCGGCGTCGATCCCGCCGTCGTGGCGCGCGAACTGCTGCCGGCAATGCAGCGGGCCAAGCCGCAGCCTGCGCTCACCTTCACCTATGACCGGCCGATTCCGCCGGCCAGTCCGGATTACCGGCTGGTGCTGGTGTTCGATCCGGCCAACAACCTCAATGCGGATCCGGTGTGCGCCGGCCAGCCGCCCCGCTTCAAGCCGGGCACGCCGGGCCGCTTCTACGTCTACGCGATCTACTGCCGCAACGCCCAGGCCATGTCCTTCACCACCGCCTGGACACAGGCGACCGGTCCGAACGATCCCCGCATCGAACGGCTCTTCCGCGAACTGTTCATGGTCGTCTTCACCAACCAGCAGCAGCGTTTCGCCCAGGTGAACCCGATGCAGATTCCGTGACGAATCTGTAAGGCTCTTCGGCAACCTCACGACAGCAACCGGCCGGGGGCATCCCTTTTCACCGCCGCGCGTTGTATCACTTGCGCGGCATGATACGTCCAAGACACGAGTTCCTGCGGTGGGCGCGCATATGCTGCCTTGCCGCCCTGACGTTGGCCGGCATTGCGAGCCTGCTGCCGCGTGTAGCAGAAGCGCGGACCGGCAAGATCGTCCTCACGGTGACGGGAGACGAGCGCATGTCGTCCGATCTCAAGGAACTGTCAGAGGATTTCGCAAAGCAGCAGCCCCTGACAGGGGACGCGCTGGGCATCCTTCAGGGGGCACAGGCAGTTGCCTCCCGACTGAATACCGCCTTGCGCTCGCGCGGCTATTACGACGCGACGCTCGCCGCCGCCCTCGACGGTAGGCCAATCACTGACGCCTCGGCGCTGGAGACCCTCGAGTCGCGCCCCGACACCGAGGCGGCAACCATCGACATCACCATCGACACCGGTCCGCGCTATCGCATCGGCTCCATTGCCATTCGCCCACCCGGGGCCCAGCAGTCGCTGCCCGGCATCGACCGTGCCGAGCTGGGTCTCGCACCCGGTGACCCCGCCGATGCCTCTGCCGTCATCGCCGCGCAGAACAAGCTTCTGGAAGAGCTGCGCAAGCAGGGCCATGCGCTGGCCGCCATCAAGGACCGCGAGGTCATCGTCGATCACGCGACTCGCGAGGCCGAGGTGACCTTCGTAGCCGAGCCCGGCCCGCTCGCCAGAATGGGCCCGGTGCGCTTCACCGGAACCGAGAAGGTGGACACGGTGTGGCTGCAGCGCCGCGTGCCCTTCAAGGAGGGCGAGCCCTACACGCCGGCCAAAGTAGAGGAGCTGCGCGCAAAACTCACCTCGCTCGGCACCTTCAACGCGGTGCGGCTGAAACCCGCGACGGAACTCGACGCCAACGGCGAATTGCCGATCGAGGCGGAGCTGACCGACAGGCTGCAGCGCTCCATCGGCTTCGGCGTGAGCTACCAGACCCAGCTCGGTTTCGCCGTCGAGGGTTTCTGGGTCCACCGCAACCTGTTCGGCCAGGCAGAGAGCCTGCGACTGTCGGGCGAGGTCAATCACATCGGCCAGGGCTACGCGATCCTCGACACCGGCTTTGCGTTTCGCGCCGCCTTCCGCAAGCCCGACTGGTGGTTGCCGGGTCAGGATCTGCGCCTGGAAGCGGCGGCGTTGCGCGAGGTGCTCGACGCCTACACGCGCAAGGCGGTCACCTTCTACGCCGGCTTCGACCGCACCTTCTCGCCGCACTGGCAGGCCCGTCTCGGCTTTGCCACCGAGGTGGCCGACATCACCCGCAACGGCATTACGCAGAACTATCGCATGCTCGGCTTGCAAGGGACCCTGCTCTACAACGGGGCCAACAGCGACCTCGACCCGACGCGCGGCTACCGCATCGAATTCAACGTCCAGCCCTGGGTCGATACGGGACCCGGCGGCGACATGTTCACCATCCTGAGGCTGACGGGCCGTCACTACTTCGACCTCGCCGAACCCGGCCGCACCGTGCTGGCGACCCGTGCCTCGTTCGGCACGGAACCCGCCATCAGCATCGGCGGGATTCCACCCGACAAGCTGTTCTATGCCGGTGGCGGTGGCTCGGTGCGCGGCTTCGTCTACCAGAGCGCCGGCCCGCGCGACGCGTTCAACAACCCGTTGGGCGGCGCCAGCGTCGTCGAAGCCAGCGTCGAGGTGCGCCAGCGCATCGGCAAGGCGTTCGGCGCCGTGGCCTTCGTCGACGCCGGCAGCGCCTATCCCGACTTCCTGCCCAACTTCTCGCTCTTCGCGCCGCGCGTCGGCGCCGGTGTCGGCGTCCGCTATTACACCGACTTCGGCCCGATCCGCGCCGACGTCGGCGTCCCGTTGAACCGCCGCGAGGGCGATCCACCGTTCGGCGTCTATGTCAGCCTGGGGCAGGCCTTCTGATGCGCGCGCTTCGAATCCTGGCGTTTGCATTCATCGCACTCGTTGCCATGCTCGGCCTCGCCTTTGCCGCCCTGCAGACCTCGCCTGGTAAACGCCTTCTCGCATCCGTCATCTCCGCTGCCGCCTCCTCGCCCGGGCAAGAGATCCGCATCACCGGCATCGACGGGTTCGTGCCGACCGAACTCACCATCGCACGCATCGAGATCGCCGACCGAACCGGTCCCTGGCTGCAGGTCGAGAATGCGACGCTCGCCTGGTCGTTCGGCTCCCTGTTCCAGGGGCGACTGCGCATAGAACTTCTGTCGGCGTCGCGGATCGGTGTGCTGCGCGCGCCGGAGGAGGAGGATGTGGAGACCACGCCCAGCAGAGGCAGCGCGCAGCTTCCGTTCGACATCGAGCTTCAGGCGCTGCGGATCGACGACCTCCATCTGGCCGCAGGCGGTCTCGATTCGCATTGGAAGATCGCGGGCAACGCCGTTGTCGCGAGGGACCTGGGTGAAATCCGCGCCAAGCTCGGGGCCGACCGGCTGGAGGGCCCCAAGGGCAAGCTGACCGCCGACGTGCGGGTCGAGCGCTCGCCCCGCAAGATCGCGGCCGACATCTCGCTCGATGAGGATCCGGGCGGCATCGTCGCGGCCCTGATGCAGCGGCCGGACCTGCCCGAAATCTCGCTAAAGCTCTCGGCGCAGGGCGATCCGCGCGACGGCACGGCGGAACTGACCGCCAAGGCAGGTGACCAGGCGGCGGGCAAAGGCAACCTGCGCTGGATGCAGGACGGCAACGACACCGGCTTCCAGGCCGCACTCGAGGCCGGCCCAATCGATGTTCGCGCACAGGGTGTTGCCTGGAAGGGCCTGAACCTAAAGGCCGACGGCAAGCTCACCGGCGCGATCCGCGTCCAGGGCAACGTCGACGACCTGAAGCTCGTGACGCTCGATCCGCGCCTGCCCCAGCCCGGCACGGTTACGGTCGATGCCACGGTGGCGGGCCTTACTGGCGGCAGGATCATCGTGCAGTCCTTCGAGATCGGCACGGCGCTCCTCCAGCTCAAGGGCGATGGCGACTATCGCCCCACCGACGACAAGGGTGAAGTGCGCGCGACCGTAGATCTGCCGAGCCTCGAGCCGCTGTCGGCGATGGCGGGTCGCGCGCTTTCGGGGAAGGTGACGGTCCAGCTCACGGCCGGGATCGACAAGGGCAATCTCGCGGCACGCTGGCAGGGGCAGATCGACGACTTGGGCGCCCCCGACGTACCGCCCGGCCTCGTCGCCACGGTCAATCTGGCCGGCAATGCCACGCTGGCCCCCGATGGCAGCTGGACAATCCGCGATGTTGAGCTCGGCAGCGACAGCGGTACGCTCACGGTCTCGGGCCGCGGCCGCGAGCAGGCCGGCACGCTCGATCTCGCCCTCGACCTGCCGCGGCTGGCCGCCTTCCGGACCGAGGTGGCCGGTGCGGCGACGGCGCAGGCGACCGTCGGCTTCGGCGGCTCCGACACGTCGCTGACGCTCAAGGTCGAGACACGCGACGTCGCTTTCCGGAACACCGCCTCGAGCCGCCTCGTGCTCGACACGACGGTATCGCTGACGCCCGACGGCAAGCTGGCTGGCACGGTGCAGGCCGATGGCGATGTCGCCAACCAACCGCTGACGCTCGCCGGCCGCTTCTCGCACGATGCGGCGCATGGTCTTTCGGTGCCCAGCTTGCAGGGGCGCTGGTCCAACGCCGTGCTCGATATCGCCAACCTCGCGATCGCCGAGGCCCGCACCACCGGACGGGCGCGTCTTGCAATCGCCGAGCTGAAGGGCATCGACGCGCTGGCCGCATTCGGCCTCCAAGGCTCGCTGGTTGTCGAGGTCACGGCCGATCCCAGTGCGCCGGCAGGTCGGCTCGACATCGTGGTGAAGGGGTCCGACCTCGCGGGCCAGGGGCTGGGTGTCGGCACGCTCGACCTGTCGGGACATGTCGACGACCCGGCTGGCCGCGCCGCCACTGCCCTGACGCTCACGGCGGCCCGCTTGCGCGGGGCCGGCGGGCTTTCGACCCTGACGGCGACGGCCAGGGGCGATCGCAGCGGAATCGACGTGACGGCGCAGGGCTCGGGCGCGGAACTCGCAGCCGACCTTGCGGCGAACATCGAGTTCGCGGGCGAGGAAATCCGCGTCGCGCTTTCGAGGTTCACGGGCCGTTATCGCAACATCCCCATCGGGCTGAACGCCCCGACTCGCGTCACCGTCGCCGGCGCGCGCATCGTGATCGATCCGACGAACCTGCGTGTGGGCGCAGGCCGGGTGGCCCTGCGCGGTGCGCTGGATCCCGTGGCGAGCGACCTTCAGACAGAGATTGCCGGCCTCCCGCTCGCCCTGATCGACTCGTTCGCCCCAGGCACCGGCCTCGAAGGAACGCTGCAGGCCAAGGTGCGTGCGACCGGCGCCATGGCCGCCCCCAGGCTGGAGGCGAGTTACACCGCAACGGGCCTCAGACTGCGCCGGCCCGACGCGGCGCTGCTGCCGACTCTGTCCCTGCAGGGTACGGCCTCGCTGGTCGGGCAGCAGGTGAGCCTCGATGCCCGGCTCGCGGCGGGCGGCACGACGAACCTCTCGATCAAGGGCACGGCGGCGCTGCCGCGCGGCGCCGGGCCTGTCGCTGCCAGGATCGCGCTTGGTGGCTCGATCGACATCGCGCCGTTCGCGCCGCTGCTCGGCAACGACATTCGCAACGTCTCCGGCCGGCTCCGGCCCGACCTCTCGCTTACAGTCAACGGCCTGCAGATCACCGGGACCGGCGCGGTCGACTTCGAGGGGGGCGCGGTGGCTATGCCGGAATCCGGCCTGAAGCTCAGCAACGGCCAGGGCCGCTTCGTGCTTCAGGGCGACACGCTGCAGGTGCAGCGGCTCACCTTCCAGGCGGGTACCGGCACCCTGAACGGCAGCGGCTCGATGCGCTTCGATGCGGAGCGTGGCTTGGTGCTCGACGTCGGCCTGGCAGCACAGCGCGCTCTGCTGGTGAGCCGGCCCGACATGGTAGCGACCATCTCCAGCACGCTCAGGATCACGGGCGCAACGTCTTCCGGCATCGAAATCTCGGGACCCGTCACCATCGACCGCGCCGAGATCTCGGTAGGCGGTGGCCAGACCGCGTCCTTTCCGACCCTGGAGGTGCGCGAGATCAACAAGCCTGGCGCTGCCGTCGCGGCCATCCAGCCGACGCCGGCGCGGAAGCCTAGCCGGAAGGCGCCCCCGCCCGGCGCGACACCGATCAAGCTGGCGCTCGACGTGCGCGCGCCGCAGGCGGTGTTCGTGCGCGGCCGCGGACTCGATGCCGAGATGAGCGGCCAGATCACCGTCAGCGGCAGCCCGACCGCGCCCGCCGTCGTCGGCGGTTTCACCATGCGGCGCGGCACATTCAGCCTGGGCAGCCGCCGGCTCACCTTCTCCAAGGGCATCGTCACTCTCGACAACCTGGACTCTATCGACCCACGGCTCGACTTTCTGGCGACCACGACAGCCCAGTCGTCGACGATCGGCGTCGCCATCACCGGAACGTCCCGTGACCCCAGGATCGAGATTACCTCGACGCCCTCCATGCCGCCCGACGAGGCGATGGCGCTCCTGATCTTCGGCAAGCCGGCCTCACAGCTTGGCGCCTCGGAGTTGCTCCAGGTCGCGCAGGCGATGGCCGAGTTGGCCGGTCAGTCGCCGGGCGAGAGCATCCTGGGCCGGTTGCGCAAGGGGTTGGGCCTCGACCAGCTGAGCGTGGGGCCGGCCTCCTCGAAGGGAGAACCCACGGGCGCCGGCGCCACCGGCATGTCCCTGGAGGCGGGCCGATACGTGGCCCCTGGCGTCTATGTCGGCGCCCGCCAAGGGGCGGCGGGCAATTCCAGCCGTGGTGTCGTGCAGCTCGACGTCTTCGACAACATCAAGGTGGAAGGCGACATCGGGGCCGACTCGAACGGCCGCGTGGGAGTCAAAGCGGAATGGGATTACTGATCTGTTCGACGTCCAGATAGAAATATGGGCGACGACAAGATCTCTTTGTGCACGCCGGGGGAACTTCTGGCCCGGGACCGCGTTTAAGGGATCGGACGAACCCGTCGTGGGTTCAGGTCCGAAAATCGAGGGAAACCATTCCATGCTCAGAAAACTCCTGGTCGTCGCCGCGGCGACATTCCTGTTGGGCGCTTGCGCGTCGGAGCCGCCTCCGCCGCCGCCTCCCCCGCCGCCGCCGCCGGTCCAGGCGCAGACCTTCATGGTCTTCTTCGATTGGGACCGCTCCAACCTGACCAGCCAGGCCGTCGACACGGTCCGCCAGGCGGCCCAAGCGTACAAGACCCGTGGCAGCGCGAACATCGTCGCCACCGGCCATACCGACACGTCCGGTTCGCCGCAGTACAACATGGCGCTGTCTCTGCGCCGCGCCAATTCGGTCAAGGAACAGCTCGTCCGCGAGGGCGTGCCGGCGACCGCGATCACGGTTAACGGCCGAGGCGAGGAAGGCCTGCTCGTGCAGACCGGCGACAACGTCCGCGAGCCGCAGAACCGCCGCGTCGAGATCTCGATCGGTGGCCAGACCACGGTGAGCACCGTGTTCTCCGATCCGCGCTCGTACTGCAAGGCGCTGAGCGACAAGTGGCGCCAGTACCGCACATCGCAGGTCGACACGCCCGAGGCCACCGCCATCGCCAAGTGCGAAGCGGGCGACTACGCCTCCGGCATCCCGACCCTCGAGAATGCGGTGATCACGGCGAGGATCCCGCTGCCGGCCCCCGGCTACCGCTGGCCCGGCCGCCCGATCGGCCCGGCGTAAGACTTCTACCTGACAACAGAAGGCGGCCCCTCGCGGGGCCGCCTTTTTCGTTGTAGGCAGAGCCGATGCTCGACGGCGACCTCGCCTCTTTCCTGGATTTCATCCGCCGGCACGGGGACGCGGTCTACGGCTTCCTCGCCGTCTACTCGATGGCCAACAGCCTCCTGCTGGCCCTTTTCGCCGGCTACGCCGCGCAAGCCGGCGCGCTGGGCTACGAACAGGCATTGGCAGCCTGCTGGGCCGGCACATTCGTGGGCGACATCTTGCGTTTCTGGGTCGGCCGGCGGTTCGGCACACGCTGGCTGCGAGGCATTCCGCGCCTGCAGCGTGCCGTCGAGACGGCGGCACGACTGGCCGACCGCCACCACCTCTGGATGATCCTGATCCATCGCTACCCACGCATCATCCGCAACGTCGCGGGCTTTGCCTACGGCGCCTCGACCTTGAGCTGGCCGCGCTTTCTGGTGTTCAACTTCATCGCGGCCGGCCTGTGGGCGGGCATCGCCGTTTCGGCCGGCTACGGTTTCGGCTTCGTTTCGGAAAAAACCATGACCGATGCGCTTTCGGTCTTCGGGATCGCCATGCTCGTGGCTTTCCTCGCGCTCACCTGGTTCCTGACGCGACGACTGGAGCGCGTGATGGAGCGCAACTAGGATGCAGCACATACGCGCTGGGCAGGGAAGCGCCGGCATGCGATGAAGTTCGCAATCATGGTTACGCGACGACAATCTCTTCTCGCAGGCGCCGCAGCCGGCTTTCTGCGAACCGGCGCGGCGAACGCCCAGGATGTGCGCGTGCTCGACTCCGCGCCTACGGCGAACGCGGTGATCGGCCCGCGCAGCAGCGGCTTCTATGTCCGCTTCAACCGCCCGGTCGACCACGAGGATTCCCGCCTCACCATCAAGCAGGGCGGCAGGATCATCGAGGTCCTGCATCCTCGACTCGAATCGGCGCCTGAGGTGCTGTTCGCGCGTGCGCCCACGCTGCAGCCGGGCAGCTACAAGCTGTACTGGCTGGTCGGCGGCAGTCCGCAATTCGACGGCGAAATCCCCTTCACCGTCGGCAACGAGTAGGATTTCAGTCGAGCAGTTCGCGGAGGACGCGGCCGGTGGCCGTGATGGCGAGCAATGTCGGCACCTTCACCACGGCCTTGACCGCAGACTTGGTGGCAGGCCCGTAGCTCATGCAGTCGAGCGCCACGAGGTCGGGCCTGGTGGCGGCCAGACGGCCGGCGACCGCGGCCGCCTCTTCCGGCCCGGCGCTGGGCACGAGCGCCTCGACCGTGACGGCCACGCCGCTGCGCGCCCATTTGGTGGCGAGTTTCTCGCCCTGCTCGGCGAAGGGCACCAGCAGGCCCAGCCGTCCGCGCGGCAGCAGCCCTTCGGCGATGCCGCTCAGCACCCGCGACGGGAACAGCACGCCGGCATCGCCGTCCATCGCCGGAAACTCGCCCGTGCAGGCATAGACGATGGCGTCGCAGCCGTCGGCTCGCAGCTTCGCCAGTGTGCCGGGCGAACGGTCGATCACTGCCTGCTTGGAAATCTTGACGTCGCGGCCACCGCGCAGCCTCGTGTAGAGCGTGTCGGCGCCATTGAGCGGCGGCAATGCATCGACCTCGGCGTCGCTGAGACCGTCGAGCGCGCCGCGCAGGATCACCTTGGTTCCGGCCGGCGCCTGGGCGGTAAACAGCTCGACGATATCGTCGCGCGGTGCCTGCCCGATGGTGACGATGCCCAAGGTGCTCATGTTCAGCTCTCCAGCGCGACGGCGTCGCTGTCGTTCCAGGTGAGGCCCACCGCATCGCCCGGCGTCCGCGAAGCCCGCTCGCCGGCATGTGTCTCGCGCACCAGCATCGACGGACCGGCGGTGGGCTGGACCCGCAACAGCGTCGATCCGCCGAGGTAATTGGCCGTTTCGACCGTACCGGCGAGACGGGCGCCGTCGGGCGCAACCAGCCGGATCTTCTCGGGGCGCAGCGCGCGGAGCGGGCCGGCCCCTTCCAGGATGTTGATCTCGCCGATGAAGTCGGCGACGAACCGCGTGCGCGGCCGCTCGTAGATTTCGGTCGGCGTGCCGACCTGCTCGACCTTGCCGCCGTTCATCACGGCAATGCGGTCGCTCATGGCGAGCGCCTCCTCCTGGTCATGGGTCACGAAGACCAGGGTGACGCCCAGGCGCTTCTGCAGCTCCTTGAGTTCGAACTGCATCTGCTGGCGCAGCTTGCGGTCGAGCGCGCCCAACGGTTCGTCGCAAAGGAGCACCGGCGGTTCGACGACCAGCGCGCGGGCCAGCGCCACCCGCTGCTGCTGGCCGCCCGAGAGCTGGCCGGGCTTGCGGCTCTCGAAGCCCGTCAGCGCCACCTGAGCCAGTGCCGCCGCAACCCGCCGCTCGATCTCCGGCTTGGGCACTTCGCGCATGCGCAAGCCGAAGGCCACGTTCTCCGCGACTGTCCGGTGCGGAAACAGCGCGTACGACTGGAAGACCATGCCCATGTCGCGCCGGTGGACCGGCAGGTCGGTGATGTCGCGGCCGCCGACATGGACGCGGCCCGAGTCGGGATGCTCGAACCCCGCGATCATGCGCAGACTCGTCGTCTTGCCGCAGCCCGACGGTCCCAGCAGCGAGAAGAACTCGCCGGCGGCGATATCGAGCGTGACTGCGTCGACGGCCATGACGCGGCCGTCGAACGTCTTGGTCACCTGGTCGAGCTTGATGGCCGCGGAGGTCACGTACGCACGCTGGTCCGTCAGCCCTTCAGGATCTTGGTGACGCGGGCGTCGATGTCTTCGCGACGCGCATTGTACCATTTCCAGTCGGGCTGGATCAGCGTGGCGACCTTCTCCGGCGTGGTGAGGAGCTTCGCGTCGTACTTGGCTTCGAGCTTCACCTTCTTGTTGGCCGGCGAATACCACACCGCCTCAGCCAGCATCTTCTGCACGTCGGGCCGCAGCATGTAGTCGATATAGGCAAACGCGAGTTCCTTGACCTTCGAGCCCGGCGTCACATTGAGCACCTGCTCCAGCGCCAGCACGCCCTCGGAGGGGCTGGCGAAGTCGACGGGCTGCATGTTCGGGCCTTCGTAACGATAGACGCCCGAATCGTGGATGACGCCCATCGACACCTCGGCCGACAGCAGCATCTTTTCCATCTGGCCGGTAAAATCGACCAGCTTGATCGGCTTCAGCGCTTCGAGCGCCTTGTAGGCGGCGTCGAGGTCGGTGAGGCCCTTGCCGTAGACCTTGCCCAGCATCATCAGGTGCGCCTGGCCGAGGCTGTTCACCGGGATGAGATAGCCGCCCCGCGAGCCCGCCAGCTTGGGATCGGCGAGGTCCTTCCACGAGGTCGGCTTGGTAAGGCCCTTGTCGGTGCGGAAACCCAGACCGATCGCGCTGGTGAAGATCGTGACCCCCACGATCTTGTCGCTCACGGCGTAAGGATAGAGATCGGCGACATTGGGCACTTCCTTGGCGGTGATCTTGTCCATCACCAGCCCCTCGGTGACGGCGTTCCACTGCTCGTTCGAATTGGTGTGCAGCACGTCGTAGATCGGGTCGTTCTTCGAGCTGACCTGCAGCTTGGGCAGGAACGGGAAGGCCTGGTCGGCCGACACCGTGCATTTGAACTCCTTCTCGAAGGCCGGCAGCACCGTGGCCTTCATGATCTCGCCCCACTTGCCGCCCCAGGTCGTGATCTTGAGCGTTTTGGTCTGGGCATGAAGGATCGACGGTGCCCCCACCGTGGCGAGGGCCGCGAGGCCGGCGCCGGTATGCAACGCTTTGCGACGTGAAATCATGGCAACCCCCTGTTCGTTTCCATCAGAGCTTAACGTAGGCCTTGAGGCCGATCAGCCTCTCCAGCACCAGAACCACCGAAAGTGCGAGCAAGATCGAGACCATCGAGGCCGCCGCGATGGCGCCGTCGAGGTCGAATTTCATGTAGTTGAATAGCACCACCGGCAGGGTCTCGCCCTTAGGCACGACGAGGAACAGCGAGACCGGGAACTGGTCGAACGACACGATGAAGGCGAAGACTCCCCCCGCGAACACGCCAGGCCGGATCAGCGGCAGGGTGACCTCGAAGAAGACCCGGGTCGGACTGGCCCCCAGCACGGCGGCAGCCTCCTCGATGCGGCGATCGAAATTGTGCAGCACGGCCAAGGTCGTGCGGATGACGTAGGGCACCGCGACCAGCGTGTGGGCCGTGATCAGACCCCAGACCGGTCGGCCTATGCCGGAGAGGAGATAGGCCTGGAACAGCGCCAGGCCGGTCAGGATCGCCGGCACCATCAGCGGCGACATGAAAAAGGCCGTCAGCAAGGCGCTTCCCGGCAGGTTGCCGCGCGCCAGCGCCAGCGCGCAGGCCCCACCGATCAGGATCGACAGGACCAGCACCACCGACGCCACCCAAAGCGACAGCCAGAGCGCGCTCATGAACTCCGCGCTGCCGAAGAACTTCTCGAACCAGCGCAGGCTGACGCCGACCGGTGGGAAGGAAATGTATGGCGTCGGGTTCAGCGCGAACACCAGCACGATGGCGATAGGCAACAGCAGGAACGTCAGCAGGAGCGCATTCAGCGTGAGATAGGCGGCGCGGCCTGCGTCGAACGGCCGCCGGTTCGGAGCGGCGCTCATGCCATTCCCTGTCCGCCCGCCAGGCGCGCCAGAATGCGGTTGTAGGCCACGACGATAGTCAGGGAGACCAGCAGGAGGATGACGCCGAGCGCGCCCGCAAAGTTCGGATTGAAGCTGGTGCCGACCTGTTGGGCGATGAGCATCGGCAAGGTCAGCACGTCGGTACCCCCCATCAGCGAGGGCGTGACATAGGCGCTGATCGACAGCGCGAACACCAGCAGCGAGCCCGCCAGGATGCCGGGCAGGCTGAGCGGCAGCGTGACCTCGACGAAGGCGCGGAGACGGCCGGCGCCCAGGCTGCGCGCGGCCTGCTCGAGCCGCTCGTCGATGCGGCCGATCACGCCGGTCAGCGTCAGCACCATGAACGGCACGTAGATGTGAACCAGGGCCACGATGGTGCCGAACTCGTTGTACATCAGCGGCAGTGGCTTCTCGATCACGCCCCACTGCATCAGAGTCGTGTTGATGACGCCCTTGTCCTGCAGGATCGTCATCCAGGCGAACGTGCGCACGACGATGCCGGTCAGCATCGGCGCGATCACCGCCATCAGCACAAGTGCATGACCGAGCCGGGACTGCATGCGTGCCATCCAGTGGGCCAGCGGGTAACCGATCAGAAGCGAGATGACCGTCGTGATCAGGCCGATCCGCAGGGTCGACCACAGCGCCTCGTGGAAGATGCCGGCCGTGTCGAAGATGAAGCGCTCGTAGTGGCGCGTCGTCAGGAAGGCGTTCGGGTTGGTGACGGGATTGCCCGAATAGAACGACATCGCGGTCATCACGCCGAACGGCAGCACGAAGAACAGGACGAACAGCAGCGCGGCTGGCGCGATCAGCCAGGCGATCGGCGACGGACGCGCGGCGGTCGTCATGGCCGAATGGCCAGCAAGGCCACGAGGATCACGACGTGGCCGCGACGTCGCCCACCACTCGGACGCGCACGCGCACCGAATTGCCGGGCAGGTAGGCGAGCGGCATGTCCTCGCTCTCGATGGTATGGAGCGTCGCGCGGTCGGCACCGGCCGCGACGGCGCGGTCGTTGGCGATGGACTGCGCCGCGTCGATCGCCTCCACCCGGGTCATGTCCTTGAAGATCTGGTCACACTCGCCCGACACCTGGGCGATGGCTGCACCCACGGCGTTGGCGCAGTCGCCATGCTCGACATGGATGACCTGCGAGACGCCCGCCATCTTGTCCGGAATCAGGAACGCGCCGCCGCCGACCGCGACCAAGGGCACGTCGCCCGCCTCGGTCTTCATGCGGTCGATCGCCTCCTCCGCAAGGCGCGCCGCCTCCGCGAATACGGTGCTGCAGGTCGCGGCATCGAGATGGGCGACCCGGGCCTTTTCGCCAAGATCGAGCACCCCGGAAGCCACAGCCACGTCGGTGGTCGTGAGCTGCGTCCCCCCGAAGGCGATGGCGTCGGTCAGCAGTCGATAACCCACGGAGACCGGGCCGATGGAAAGCGGATCGAGCACCACGTGGCTGCCGCCGCCCAGGCCGATCGACAGCAGGTCGGGCATGCGGAAGAGCGTCCGCACGCCGCCCACCTTGACCACGGAATTGGCTTCGCGCGGGAAACCGAGCTTGAGTTGGCCCACGTCGGTGGTGGTGCCGCCGACATCGATGACCATCGCGTCGCTGAGGCCCGAGAGATAGGCAGCGCCCCGCATGGAGTTGGTGGCACCCGAAGCGAAGCTGTAGACCGGCAGGCGCCGTGCCTGGCTGGCCTCCGCCACCGTGCCGTCGTTCTGTGTGATGAAGAGCGGCGCGGCGATGCCGGAGTCGTGGATCGCCTTCTCGAAGGCCGCGATCGTGTCCAGCGACAGGTCGGCAAGCGCGGCATTCAGCAGTCCGGCGTTCTCGCGCTCCAGCAGACCGATACGGCCGAGATCCGACGAGCAGGTGATGGCGGCGTCCGGAATAACCGAGGCGATCAGCTCGGCCGCGCGCTTCTCGTGGGTCGGATCGAGCGGCGAGAATACCGCGGAAATGCCGACGGCGCGGAGGCCCGCGACCTTCATCTCGTGGGCCGCCTTCAGGACGGCTGCCTCGTCGAGCGGCATGAAGGGCCGGCCATCGTATTCGTGACCGCCTTCGACCATCCAGACGCCACCGCGCACCAGCGCCGCGAGATCCTCCGGCCAGTCGCAGAACGGCGGCAGCGACGCCCCCGAGGGCATGCCGAGCCGGAGCGCCGCGACCTTGGTAAGGTGCCGGCGCTGGACCACGGCATTGATGAAGTGCGTGGTACCGATCATCACGCCGTCGACTTTCTTTAGGACGCCGTCGGCGCCCTTCAGCACGCCGGTCGCGGCGAGCTTCTTCAGCGAGTCGAGAATGCCCGTCGTCACGTCCTGGCTGGTCGGCGCCTTCACCGCGCCGCAGACCTTGCCTTCTTCGATCAGAACGGCATCCGTGTTGGTGCCGCCGACGTCGATACCGATACGCCTCATGATGCAAACACGCTCTTGAACTCGATGTCGTAGCCGAAGGCCCGCGGGCCGACATGCTGCAGGCCCTTTGGGCTGAGGAACACGGGCGGCGGCGGCAGCGCGATCACCGTGACGCGCTGGCCGTAGCGGATGGTCTCGGTGCCGACCGCCTCCCCCGACACCGAATCCAGAACGCAGATCAGGTCGGGCGACATGGCGATGGGCTTGCCGTCGAGCCAGGCCACGATCCATTCGTTCTGGAAGTTGATCTCCATGGCGGCGCCGCGCCATTCGTCCATACCGTCGAAGCGGGTGCGGCCGCGCAGAAAGCCCTCGGTAGCCCGCCGCTCCACGTCGACGACCTTGCCCTTGTAGAGGACCTTGCCCGGCTCGACGGACAGAATGGCCGCGATCGGGTCCTCGTGCCTGCGCTGGGCCTCGCGCACGGCGTGGCCGATGGCGATGGCCTTTGTCGTGGTGCCGTGGATACCCCACTTCTTCACCTCGGTGCCGGTTCGCGGCGCCTTGCAGGTCGAGGCGATCGACCCGTACTCGACGCAGATCTTGCGGCTGACCCGCTCCATCCATTTCCAGGTCGGCACCTTCTCGACGACGGATTCGAGCCCGCGCACGTCGACGCTGGTCAGGGGACAGGGCTCGAGGTCGCCGACCGCAACCGACGTCATCTGCGCCTCGGGATAGGCGCGGCCCATCATGTCGGAGTCGATTACCGGGCGCTTCAGGTGCGCGGCCGCCATCAGCGGCTGGATCGAATTACCGCCGCCGATCTCGAGGGACATGATGCCTCGGAAGCGGTAGCGCGTGTGGCGCTCCATGAGGTCGACGGCGCGGGCGATGGTGCGGCTGTCGGTGAGACGCTCCTGGCCGACCAGCGGCGCCCCCATGTTGGAGACAGCGGCGACCCAGTCGTCGTCGGCGAGTTCCGATGCCGGCATGAGCTGGACGCGATGACCCTCCTTGTAGAGGGCCCGCATGTTGAGGAGACCGAGATAGGGGCTGCCGCCGCCCCCGGTCCCGAGGACCCAGGCGCCGACGGCCAGCGATTCGATGTCGTCTATGGTGATATCGGTAAGGGGCATGTGATTCGGGCGAGTTCGCTCTTGTCGGGACAGACGAAATCTGGCGGAGCAAGGCCTTGCAAGATCGGGACCATCGAAGCGGCGTGTTTCGTCGCGTGATGAGTCTCAGCCCGCATGACATCTTGCCCCGTATTCAGGCATGTCTATGGCTCGGACAGGCAGGCATCAATACGTGCGACCACGTATGGGGAGAGAACAGGTGGGGACCAGGCGCACACCGCGCATCGCCATGATCACGATGGGCCATGCCCCGCGTCCCGACGTGATGCAGGAAATCGGCCCCCTGCTGGGCGATGCCGAGTGTGACGAGTTCGGCGCCCTCGACAACGATCCTGAGGCAATGATCGCGAGCATGGCG
>JABMNB010000456.1 GCA_013205335.1 Rhodospirillales bacterium | reverse complement strand
GTGCTGATCTCAGAAAAGACGTGGATGGCCTGCCTGCGCAGGCCATGACGGGTTGGGTCGCCCCCCCAAATGGAGCAGCTATTATTGCGCGTCACCTAACCCATCTTTAACACCTTTTTGACCACGCACCGTAACGAACGGCCCGAAAATGGCGAAAATCCGCCATTTGACTCCGGGAATTCATTTGTAGTGCCATAATATTTTACAAAACCCATTGACGCCGCCGGCCGCCAGACCCACCTTCCCGCCATGTTCATCCGTAAAGCCCCGACCCGGAATAAGTCCGATGGCGAAGCCTATTTCACGTTCCGTCTTGTGCGGGCCGAACGCACCGGAAAAAAGGTCCGCCAGCTCACGCTCCTCAATCTCGGCCGCCAGTTCGATCTGCCGCCAGCCGATTGGCCACGCCTGTGCGATCGGATCGAGGCCCTGCTCTGCGGACAAGGCGGCATGCTCCCCGTGCCAGAGGCCATCGAAGTTCTGGCGCAACGCTATTACGCCCGTCTCGTGGAGGGCGGGACAGGTCCCGCCGCGGCAGAGCCCGCACCGCCGGCCGGTCAACCCGCGCCATCCGCTTCAAAGCCCCAACCCGCCGCGCCAGACGCTGACTTCGCCGAGGTCGATATCGCCTCGTTGCAACTCATTCAGCCCCGCTCCGTGGGCGTGGAAGCCGCCGGGCTCGCCGCCATCGGCTGGCTGGGCATCGATCCGATCCTCGCGGAGCTGGGGTTCAACGGAATCCAACGCGCCGCCGCGGCCGGTAGTCTGATCGGGCGTATGGCCGCCCCTGGGAGCGAGCTCGCGACCTGGCGCTGGCTCGCGGAACGCAGCGCACTCGGCGAACTTCTGGGCGTGAACTTCGATACCACGTCCCCGATGCAGCTTTACCGCGCCTCCGATCTTCTCGTGAAACATCGCGATAAGATCGAGACCATGCTGTTCACCAACATCCAGGATTTGTTCGGCCTCGCGGTCACCGTCACGCTTTACGACCTGACCAACACGTATTTCGAGGGTACCGCTGCCGGAAACGAAAAAGCCGCCCGTGGTCGGTCGAAAGAAAAGCGCGCTGACTGCCCGCTGGTCACCCTCGGTCTCGTGCTCGATGGCAGCGGATTCGTCCGCCGGTCCAAGATGTTCGCGGGTAACGTGGCCGAGGGAACGACGCTCGCCGGGATGCTCAAAGGCCTGACCGCGCCAAAGGGCGCGCTGGTCATCATGGACGCGGGCATCGCGACGGCGGCGAATATCGCCTGGCTTAAAGCGCAAGACTATCGCTACCTCGTGGTCAGCCGCGAACGTGGCCGCCAGTTCGATCCGGATCAGGCGATCGATACGCTGACCGCGTCGAACGAGACGGTCCAGCTGCAACGCGTGTTGAACGAAGATGGCACCGAAGTCCGGCTTTATTGCCATTCCACCGGCCGTGACACCAAGGAAACCGCGATCACCGGACGCTTCGTCACCCGCTTCGAGACCGGTCTGGCCAAGCTCGCCGCCGGCCTGGACAAGCCACGCGCCCAGAAGAAGATGGCCGATATCCAGCAGCGCATCGGGCGGCTGAAAGAAAAGAGCCGCGGCATCGGCCAGCATTACGAAATCACCGTCACCCCCGACGCCGCCGGAAAGAACGCCGCCGCCATCACCTGGACCAAAACCCCGGTCGAGGGCTCGATGCTGACCCATCCCGGCGTCTATTGCCTGCGCAGCAGCGAAACCACCTGGGACGCGGCCAAGCTGTGGCACACTTATACCATGTTGACCGATCTGGAAGCCGTGTTCCGCGGACTGAAGTCGGACCTCGGTCTGCATCCGGTGTTCCATCACAACGAAAGACGCACCGAGGGGCACCTGTTCATCACGGTTCTGGCCTATCAGTTGGTCCAGACCATCCGCCATAAGCTGAAGGCGGCGGGCGAGACGATGTCCTGGGCCCGCCTGCGCGAGATCCTCTCGGTCCAGCAACGCGTGACGGCGACGTTCCGTCAGCGAGATCGGCGCACCCTGCATGTCCGCAAGACCACCGCCGCCGAACCGGCATTGCGCCGGATCTATGACACTCTGGGCATCGACGCCGCTCCTGGCGGGGTGCGCAAATTCACGATGTGACCCGAGGATGACGCGGATGTAGTGCCACTCGGGCTGCAGATGGGCCGTAAATATCTGATAAGAGGGAGTTTATTTGAGTGGCTGTTAAATGTGGGCTAAACCGCCGCGATCGGGCCACGCACCCAGGACCATGTTCTGATGCCAACGGGTCTGACCATTGGCATAACCCCTTGTTCGTGAGGGTGATTCACAGCCGCAACCCGGCTCTAGCCAGGGGACGCCCAGCCCGGTAAACACCGCGCATGAGCAAGGGCGCATGAGCAAGACGGGGCCGTTCTGGAAGACCAAACGGCTGGAAGACATGTCCAAGGAGGAATGGGAGTCGCTCTGTGACGGGTGCGGGCGCTGCTGCCTGCACAAGTTGCGGTATGAGGACACCAACGCCCTGGCCCATACCAACGTCGCCTGTCGCCTGCTGGACCTGGAATCCTGCCAGTGCACCGATTACGCGCGCCGCCAGCGCAAGGTCCCCGATTGCGTCAGCCTGACCCCCGCCGCCGTGCGAGAGATCGATTGGCTGCCCCCCACCTGCGGCTACCGCCTGGTGGCCGACGGCAAGAACCTGGCGTGGTGGCACCC
>JABMNB010000455.1 GCA_013205335.1 Rhodospirillales bacterium | reverse complement strand
TGCTGAGGAGCGCCGCAGGAGCGCGTCTCGAAGCATGGGCACGAGCACCACGTTTGCAGCTCACCCTTCGAGACGCCGCGCCGTGCGCGGCTCCTCAGGGTGAGGGTGGTTGGTGGGCTGGCGACGGCGGAACTCCAGCCTCGGTCTTCGTGTAGCCGGTGCCGTCGCCGGACGAGATCTTGGCGATCGAGGAGGCGCGCAGGATCTTGTGGTCGCCCACCGTCAGGTAGATGTTGGTGAACAGCAGGGTGCGCGTCTGGCGGATCAGCTCGGCGCGGCCTTCGACCCAGTCACCGACCCGCGCGGGCGCCACGAAGTCGAACGTCATGCTGACGGTCGGCAGGAACTTGCGCAGGCCGGCGAGATAGCCGCCGCCCATCGTGCCGACCAGGTCGGCGACCGTCATCATCATGCCGCCGTGCAGTCCGCCCGCCGGGTTGCACATGTTCTGTTGCTCGCGGATCGCCAGCACGAACTCGTCGCGCGTGCCCTTCTCGCCGCGCTTTGCATACATGTTGCCGACATGGGTGTTGAAAGTGGGCTCGGGCCGGCCGCGGGCGAAGTCGACGAGCTTGAAACCTTCGGGGGGGTCGTCGGGTATTTCGGAAGAAGACACTCTAGCTCCGGACTTTCAGGGGGCGTCCCGGGCGCAGCAGCGCGAAGTCGCCCAGCCCGCCCAGCACGTCGTGGCGCGGACCATAAAGACGGCCCCTCACCTGCGCCACAT
Organism: Rhodospirillales bacterium; assembly: GCA_013205335.1. GTDB lineage: Bacteria > Pseudomonadota > Alphaproteobacteria > Reyranellales > Reyranellaceae > Reyranella. Next base: position 5,709 of record JABMNB010000455.1, on the reverse strand, counting down.
GCTCGTCGTGGCCCAGCAGTTCGCCCGTGGCCTCCAGCCAGTCGCCGACCCGCGCCGGCGTGAGATAGTCGAGCGTCAGCTTCAGGGTGACGCAGCGCCGGTCGATGGCGCGATAGACCACCGATCCCAGCGCCGCATCGATGAAGGCCGCCAGCATGCCGCCATGCACGATGCCGAGCGCATTGGCATGCTGGGGACCGGGCCTGAAGCCCCGCCAGACCGTGTGCCCCTCGACCTTCTCGAACCACGGCCCGTTGGCCGCGGTGAAACCGGTCGCCTCAGTGAGTTCTCGAAAGCCTGCTGGAATGTCCACGCGCCATCTTAGGCAATCCCGGTCAGCAGCACCAAGCCGTAGCCGATGTAATAGAGGCCCAGCACCGTGATGAGCCGTCCTGCCCAGGCGCGGAACTGGGCATCGGACAGGCGTTCGAGGATCTGCTTGCCGAGCGACGTGCCGAGCATCGAGGCTGCCACGGCCATGACCAGCACCCAGGGTTCGACCGAACCTGCCTGCTCGATCAGCGCGCCGAAATAGAGAAGCTTGCAGCCGTGGCCGAACACCTGGCACGAGGCCTTGGTGGCGACGATCTGCTGCCGGTTCATCGGCGAGCGCAGAAAGAGCTGGTCGACGAGCGGCCCGGTCACACCGGTCAGCAGCATCAGCGCCATGCAGGCGATGCCACCACCCAATGCCTGGACGGGTCCCAGCGTCGCGGGCATCAACCGTCGCGGCACGATCCGCAGCACGAAGGGCGACAGGCCGAGCATCAGCAGCGCGATGGCCTTCTCCGGCACGTAGAGCGTGAGCGACCAGATACCGACCGCGATGAAGCAGCCCATCACGTAGAAGGCCGTGATGCGCCACTGGATGTGCCGCCACCACAGGAAGGCGCGCCAGCCGTTGGAGGCCATCTGCGTCACCGCATGCAGCACCATGGCCATGGGCAGCGGCAATACGACCAGCAGCACGCCGATGAGCACCATGCCGCCCGCCATCCCGAAGATGCCGGACAGGAAGGCGGTGAAAACCATCAGGACGCCGAGCCCCAGGGCCATTGATATCGCCATCTCAACCCTCGCCGATCAGGGGGCCATCCTCATGCTGAGGAGCCGCGCAGCGGCGTCTCGAAGCATGGGCACCCACCGGAGCCGTTGCCCACCCTTCGAGACGCGCGCCGTGCGCGCTCCTCAGGGTGAGGCCGTAGGGTTGTCTACGGCCGGCCTAGACAGTGTTCAAATATATGGTAAGTGCCTTTTCGATACTTTCTGGATATGTCCGTGGAATTGCGACACCTCCGCTACTTCGTCGCCGTCGCGCATGAGGGCCATGTGACCCGCGCGGCCGAGAAGCTGCACATGCAGCAGCCGCCGCTCAGCCAGCAGATCCGTGCGCTTGAGCAGGAGATCGGCGCGGCCCTGCTGCTGCGCCATCCGCGCGGCGTCAGCCTGACCGATGCCGGCCGCTCCTTCCTGGCCGATGCCGAGGCGATCCTCGCGGCCGTCGAACGCGCGACGGTGAAGGCGCGGCGCACCGCGCGCGGCGAGACCGGCCGCATCGCCGTGGGCTTCACCACCTCGGCGCCGTTCCATCCGTTGGTGGCCCGCGCCATCCGCGAGTTCCGCCGCGAGCGGCCGGACATCTCCTTTGTGCTGGAGGAGAACAGTTCGGGCGACCTGCTGGCCGCGCTACGCGACGAGCGGCTCGACATCGCCTTCATCCGATCCGGCCTCGTCGAGCCGCAGGGGCTCCAGGTGTACGAGCTGCTGCACGAGGAGATGTCGGCCGCCCTGCCGTCGCGCCACCGGCTCGCGCGCCGCCCGAAGCTTGCCCTGAAGGACCTCGCGACCGAGGATTTCATCCTCTATCGCCGGGCCGACGGGCGCGGCCTCTACGACGTCATCATCGCGGCCTGCAGCGCCGCGGGGTTCAGCCCGCATGTCAGCCAGGAAGCGCCGCGCATCGTCTCGACGCTCAATCTCGTGGCGGCGGGACTGGGCATCACCATCGTGCCCGCGTCGCTCAGCCGACTGCCGCTGGAGGGTGTAACCTACCGGCCCCTCACCGGGCGGCCCGCGATCAAGGTGCCGCTCAATCTCGCCTGCCGCCGCGACGATCCCTCGGCCGCGACCCAGGCCTTCATCGAGAAGGTACGCCGCCTCGCATGAAACCGGTCAAGACCATCGGCCACTCGAACCATTCGATCGAACGGTTCGTGTCGCTCCTGAAGGCGGGCGGCGTGGAACGGCTGGTCGACGTGCGCTCCACGCCCTGGTCGCGCCGCCATCCGCAGTTCGGCCAGAAGAACCTCGCGCGGTCGCTCGCCGAGGCCGGCATCGCCTATGTGCATGAAGGTGCATCCCTCGGCGGCAAGCCACAAGCTGGCGGCAGCTATGACCAGCTCGCCGCGCGGCCGTCGTTCAAGGACGCGCTCGACCGCGTGATCGAAGAAGCGCAGGAGACGACGCTCTGCCTGATGTGCGCCGAGAAGGAGCCGCTCGACTGCCATCGCACGGTGCTGGTGTCGCGCCGTCTCGCAGAGCGTGGCGTCGACATCGAACACTTGTTGGCCGACGGCACCACGCGACCCCATCATGAGGTCGAGGAAGCAGTGCTGGGCAAGGACGTCGCCCCCGACCTGTTCGAGGATCGCGCCGCACGGCTTGCCCGCGCCTGGCGTCGCCTCGAAGCCAAGTGGGGCCGCGCCGGGACCGGCGAGGGAGAATGACCGAGATGGACGTCCGCAACATAGAAACCGCGCCCGGGCTGGTGTTCGACGCCTCGGTGGCCGGCGACGACTCGGCGCCGCTGGTGCTGATGCTGCACGGGTTCGGCGTGTCGCGGCACTTCTGGAAGGCGCAGGTGCCGGTGCTGGGAGAGGCCGGCTACTTCGCGGTGGCGCCCAACCAGCGCGGCTATTCGGCGGGCGCGCGACCCGATCCGGTCAGCCTCGACTCCTACCGCTTCGACAAACTCACCGGCGATGCGCTCGACCTCGTCTCGTCGGTCGGCCATGGCGACAGGCGCTTCCATCTCGTCGGCCACGATTGGGGCGCGAGTCTCGCCTGGGCCATCGCCTTCCGGCACCCCGAGCGGCTGCGCTCCCTCACGATCCTGTCACGCCCCCATCCGATGTCGTTCGCGCGGGCACTGGCGATGCCCGACGGAGAGCAGAAGCGCCGCTCCGGCCATCACCAGGCGTTCCTCGAGCCCGACGCCGTTCCGAAGCTGCTCGCGAACGACGGCGCGTGGCTGCGCACGCGGCACACCAGGGAGGGCGTGCCCAAGGAGGCGATCGACCTCCATCTGTCCGTGCTCGGTACTGCGCCGGCCGTGGAGGCCGCGCTCGCCTGGTATCGCGCCCGCGGCGAGCGCATGCCGCTCGGCCCCATCGAGGTGCCGACGCTCTATGTCTGGGGGGATGCCGACGACACGGTGGGCCGCGCCGCGGCCGAGGGCACGGGCGAATTCATCGCCGCGCCCTACCGCTTCGAGGTCCTACCCGGTGTCGGACACTACGCCGCCGATCAGGTGCCGGCGCGGGTCAACGAGCTTCTGCTGGAGCATCTCGGACGGCACGCGACGTAGAATCGCTTCCTCCCAGCCGAGCTTCGCTCGGCTAAGGCTTGCAGTCGAGCTTGGCCGTCCGCGGCGAGAAAGTGGGAAGCGCCGTCGACGCGCCGGCCGGCCAGGCGTGCGGCCAGGCCTTGTCGGCAAGCCTCTTCTCGACCAGCGGCAGGAGCAGGTTGAAGGCCGCCCAGGCACGGATACGGCTGCCGGCGTAGCTGGTGTGCAGGGCGTCGGTGAAGAGGTCGGGGTCGAACGGCATGTGGCCCACGATGTCGAGAAAGGTGATCCCGTGGACCGCGGCATACTTGGCGAACAGCCTGTTCTGGAACTTCGCCAGCCGTTCGAGGTCGCGATAACGGTACGGCCAGTTGCCGGCATTGAGCTGCTCGAGAATGTATCGGTGCCGGACCGGGTCGACGACCAGCCCGTCCTTCACCATCCAGAAGAAAGACGCGAGCGCCATGTCGGAGCCGACCGTCGCGAGGTCGGCCCGGATCTGGTCGAGGTCCCTCTGGATGAGGTTCAGGTTGACCGGCAGCTTGGCGAAGTCGAGATCCGGCGACATTTCGTCGAGCCCTTCCGGCCAGATGACCTTGTAATCGGGCTTGGGCCATTCACCGCCGCTGCTGCGGCTGGCGTCGGCCATGGCGAAGGCCGCCTGGACGCGGCCGATCAGGGCCGAATAGCGCGCAGCCTCCTTCAACCACTTCACCGCGGCCGGCTCCTGCGCTCTCGACGGCCGGGTCACCGGATCCTGCGGCACCTTCTCGACGATCGAGGCCGGCCGGAACTGGTTGCCCCCCTCATGATAGATGACGAGGTCGGGCCGCAGCGGCAGCACCTCGGTGCGGACGACGGCGGCGAGGTCGGTGGAATTGATGCTTTCGCGGCCTGCGTTCAGGACTTCGAACCTGATGCCGAGTCCCTTGGCCTTGGACCAGACGTTCAGCCAGTTGCCGACATATTCCGGCCAGGAGAAGGGCAGGTGATGCGCCTCGACCACGGTCGACGAACCGACGAAGACGATGCGAACGGTCTTCTCGCCGCGCGGATTTTCGATGGGGGGACCACGCCAGCCGATCTGGTTGGTCGTGAGCCCGCTCGGGATCGTGACATCGGGCAGGAACCGGTAGGGCGGGCGCGCCTGGCCGTTGGGCGCGTCGTAGAGGAAGAGCTGACCCGGCGCGTGGCGGAGGAACCAGTGCCTGCAGGGGTCGCCGGAGAAGCTGGTGTTCCAGACCTTGAAGGCGTCGGAGGGACGAAACCACATGCCGCCGACGGGGTTGGCCTCGACGAAGCGAAAGAGGCGCTCCCAGTCGTCGGGGATGGCGCGCTTGTTGGGCAGCGGCGCCGGATCGGAGAAGAACCAGTCGCGCTCGACGCCCGGAGCCCGGGCGACCTTGTCGACCGCGTCGTGCTTCACGCTTCCGAGGCCGGTCGGCTCGGCGAGCGGCATCACCAGGAGCGGATAGCCATCGAGGTACCGGATGACGCCCTCGGCGACGACGGCGCTCAGCGCAATCGAGACCACGACCAGTAGCGCATCCTTGATGAAGCGCATTACTTGCAGCCCTTGCCCTGGTCGCGGCACAACCCGTCCAGCAGCGTATTGAGCTCGGGCACCATCATCCTGGTGAAGGCCGCCATCGCATTGCCGTTGGGATGCGGATCGGGAACCGTCACCCACAGAGTCGACGGGTCGAGATTTTCGACCGTCGGCAGCATGTCGAAGAAGGGCACACCCAGCCCCTCGACGTCGGCCTTCACCTTGGCGGTGACGTCGGTGAAGGGATAGGGCTTCAGCTCGCGCAGTTCGGGAATGTTGAACACGACGAGCTTGACGCCCATCTCGCGCGCCGTCGCCGCGAAGCCCTGAAGAGACTTGCGGGTCTGCTGCCAGCCGGCGGCGTCATCGTTGTAGAGTTCGCGGTAGTAGCGCTTCCAGTCGGGCGCCTCGCCGAACTGGCGCATCAGGGAATCGAGGCGGTACCGGAAGACGACCCAGGCCGCCGAATGCTCGTCCAGCCACGAGGTCTCGTTGTAGGTCGGCATCGGCTCGGCATCGTTGATGAAGTAGCTCAGCACGATGATGTCGGAGCTATCGCCAAAAGTTGGTGACGGCCTGATCTTTCAGGCGGCGG
>JABMNB010000454.1 GCA_013205335.1 Rhodospirillales bacterium | reverse complement strand
GTAGAAGACTATTCCAATCACACTACCACAAACACCGCCTGCAACTCATGGAACAGTTTGACTATCGGACATTCAAAGTCGCGGGCTGTGGCACCTCAGCAACACCCTTGAGGGCTTCCGTCTTCATCTGATGCTACTTATTTCCAAAGCTTGACAGATACGTTCACTCAATGCGGATGCGGCTTTTCCTGTTTCTCCTGCACGACATTCCCGGATACCGAGATCCTGCAGCAAGGTAGCCAGGCTGTCGGTTGTCATTGACGGCCCGAAGCGGGGCAGATTGGGGGCAGCGCCAATGCCCTTCGGTACCAGCCGGTATTGTCCGGCAAAGGGCGGCAGGTCGGGCACGAGTTCAATTTCGAGCACGTCCCTCTCACTCGGTGTTGGAGCCGCCCCTATGCAGAGTCGCTTCAACCGAGAATCGGCGCGAATTCTTGCGATATCGAGCGCCCTCCGCACCGGTTCCAGCGGATCACGTCGGATGAAGCGTCCGACCGACGCGGCGTAACCCGGGTGAAGCGTCTCAAGGGTGGCCTGAGCCGCCGCGATGAGTTGGCCGCGCTCCTCGCCGAACGAGGCGCCGCCACGGTGCCAGACGAAGAGACCTGGCGCCGCGACGTGACGCCACCCCGCTGCCGTCGCCCTCAGACAGAAGTCGTTCTCCTCACCATAACCGCGACCGAAACGCTCCTGGTCCAAAGCACCGATCTGATCGAGGCAGGCCCGGCTCACAGCCATGCAGAAGCCAATGCCGGTGGGGATTTCGACGACGGGCGCGTCGATCGCCGCACACAGGCGGTCCCACTGCGCGACGTCGGCGGCCACCGGCAGCCGATTCTCGCACAGAGTGGCCGGGTAGCTCAGGATCGTCGCGGCATTCGACAGAGGCGTTGCCGTCGCGGTCCGCGATGTCCGCAGCGCTGCCAACAGCCGATCCAGCCAATCGCCAAACACCCGGGTATCTGAATTCAACAGGACGACGTCGCGGCCGGGATGAAGGCCGAAACCGCGATTGACGGAGCCGACGAAGCCGACATTGCGCTCGTTCACCACCAAGGTGATCAGACCGGCCTCGGCAAGCGCCTCCAGTTCCCCCCGCAGCAGCGGATCAGACGAGGCGTCGTCCACGACCACCAGTTCATATGCTTCTCTTGTCTCTGCTCCGAGTACGCTGCCGATCGCCTGCAACGCCAACGCACGGCTGCCGTAGACCGGCACGACGACATCGACCATGGCCCGCGCAGTGTCGGGGCGCCGATGCTCCAGCAGGTGTCGAATGTCGGGTGGTGCGGGATCTGGCCGGGCAGCGGCGCCCCGCCCTTCTTCGCGGCCAAATCTCAACCAATGGGCAAAAGGCTCATAGCCCGCCAAGGTCGTATCTGGATTCTCTCGACGATACTCTGCTGGTGAAAAGCCCATGCGCGGGGACCATCCGCGTTTCGACCCAACCTCCAGGTAGTGAAAGGCTGCGGCATCCGGCGACGAGAAAGATCGCCCCGCCGAACGCGCATAGTGTGCCACATCGACTGTCCCCGGCGCGAGGCCGTATTGCCGGCAGACTGCGCGCCTCCAGCCCGGCAGCATGTGTGCGGTGGCCACTGCCAAGCTGCTGCTGTAGCGGGTTGCGCCGAGCAGAAGGTCACTCATTGTCCTCGGCGACCGTTCGTCGCTCACCGCGCCACCCATCGATCGCGAATTTCCAGGAGCGTCTTCAGAAGCCTGGCCGTATCCGTCGACAACTCTCTGGGCAGCACATGGCCACGACCGAGGCGGCGCAGGCGTGCCGCCGGCGCGCCGATGTCGAACACGATCACCGGCAGTCCTCGCTCCAGTGCCGCGGTCAGCACGAACGACCATGTTTCCGGCCAGATGGCCGGCAGGAAAACCACATGCGGCGCCGTTTCAGCGAGCAGCCTGTCGAGATTTTGCGGAAGATAGGCGCCGCTGACCGCGACGCTGTGCGGCAGCCCCTCCGACGCCGGCCCGAGGACCGACAGCCGCAGCGGCGCGCCGGTTTGCTCAACAGCCTCAGCAAGAGCCTGCACGACGCGCAGGCCCTTGGAGACATTCAAGGCTCCCAAGGTGGCGATGCGCAGATGCTCAGTCGCCAAGACGCTCGGTGTGCACTCCGGCGGAAGACCCGCATCGCGCTCCGGCTCCCAGACGGCGATCGGCTTCGGCAAGTAGCCCATCATCCGCGTCGCAAGATCGTCGCTCGGCGCAACCACGCGGTCCGCGCCGGCCAGGAAAGACACGTGATCCCGGCGCCAGGATAGCGGATCGAATTCACCCACCTCCGCTCCATAGTCCGTGACGCATCGCACGCATGTTTCGGGTGGCGCAACATTGCAGAATGCGCCGGGTCCGGTGACCAGAGCGATCCGCGGACAAAGCATGAAATAGTCATGCACCACGATGTCATAAGGTACCGCCAGCCGTGCGCTGAGCTCACTCACCCATGCCATCATCGCCAGCGGACGATCGATCAGATGATTGACCAGGAGCCTTGTCACACCTCGCCGGTGAGCGAATTCGACAAGCGACTCGAGACCGGATGACAGGTCGAATGTTTGATCGCCAATGACGGCCAGCGTTGGAGCCTTCAGGATCGTCCGGACGCGGAGGACGTTCCGCCCTCCTTTTTCCAGGTCCCGTTCGTAGAGATCGAGGAAGCGGCTGCTCCCACCGCCGCGTCCATGATGAAAAACCAGCACGGCCTCCGCGCCCTCCCGCCACGGCGGACGGTCGGACCGGGCCTCCACCTCGTTACGATGAGATTTTTGCGAGCGGGGCCTCTCCAGATGATGCAACAGCGGATCCATTCCTGGTGTCCGCTCCAGATACTGCCGCCGGTAGAAGGCGGGATCGAAGCCAGGTGCCGGAGCGCGGCGTGTCCGCCAGCCCAGAAGAGCATAGTGGAGCAAGGGAGCACGGGCGACGCGCCGGCGCTGCGCCTCGCCTTCGAACTGGCAGAGATAGAAATCACGGTCGAAACAGCGTTCGAGCAAGGCCAGTCGTGGCGCCATGACATGAACCATCGCCGGCCGAAGCACACCACCGATCATGCGCCCGAGGACGATGCCTTCGACGAACAGAGCAGCAAGATTCGTAAAGACGAATTCGACTGCGGCATTGACCGAGTGGCGAATCCGCGCGGCCCGCCACGGCGACGGCTTGTACCGTGAGGGTGTACGGACACGCATTGCGCTAGTAATCGAGACTTGTACGTCGCGACGTCAGTGAAAGCGCCGGATGGAAGCAAGGATCATCGAGCAAGGCATCCTTCCAACTCGCCAGGAAATGCCGCCTCTCCGCCGCGTATCGCCGTGCAATGTTCGCTCTGCCGCGCGTGGCAGACTCGTGATGCATCAAGACCGCGTCGGGCGTAAAGACCGTCTTCCATCCGCGCTGCCTCAATCGCAGGCAAAGATCGATGTCGCCGAGTTCGATCGGGTATCTCTCCGCGTCGAAGCCGCCGATCGCGTCGAACTTGCTCTTTTCGACAGCCAGGCAAGCTCCCGTGACGGCTGAAACCTCGTGGGGGACCCCGCAGCGATCGAGGTAGCCCGGGTACCCAGGCGCTGCGTCAATATCGACATGGGCTGCATAGCCGCCAAGGCCGAGCACTAGCCCGGCATGCTGGAGACGGCCGGACGGATAGAGAAGCTTGGCACCCACCGCACCGATATCCGGCCGCATCGCCCAGCCTATGAGATTGACGAGCCAATCCGGTCGCATCGCCTCGGTATCGTTGTTGAGAAAGACGAGAACCCGGCCTTTGGCATGTTCTGCGGCGCGATTGCACAGAGCAGAAAAATTGAATGGTCCTTCAAACTCAATGACACGAACCCAAGGATACGCTCTAGCCCGATCAAGCAGCAGTCGCGTCGCTGGCTCTTTGCTGCCGTTGTCGACGATGACCAGGTCAAAATCGCGGGGCTTTGTTTTCTCGAGACCGGCCAGACACGCTGCCAGCAGCTCGGCCCGGTCACGCGTTGGAACAATTAGCGTAGCTGTTGTCCCCTGTGGAGCCGGAATGGCCACCGCCACCCGTTCATCCGTCTGCCATGCTTTCCGCCCCTTCGTCAGCAGGACGCGGCGGATATGACCGACAGGACCTACTTCTACAGCAAAGAGCGCGTCCCAGGTCGATGGCCGCAACATCTCTGCCGACGAAAGATCGGCATGATCTTCAAGCGCCTGGCGCCGGAAATAGACGGCGCGGCCAACGTAGGGCCGCGCCCTATGGAAGATCGGACTCCAGTCCGGCTTGAGTTCCGGAGCGACGTACCGTCGGCCGGCATCGATCGAATCCTCATCGGCGTAAAAGAGCCTACCCCCGCGGTGAGCCGATACGAATTCCACCAGCGCCGCCATCGCGTAGTCGGGAACGGTATCGCCGGCAAGAATCGGTAGAACAATGTCCGACTCTTCTAGTCCCTCCCAGAGCTTCCCGGCCCTGGCATCGCCTTCGACATGGATAACGTGTCGATCGCCCTGATATGTCATCTCCGGGCCGACAAGGGCGAGCGACCAGTTCGGGTAGGTCTGTTGCTCCAGCGAAGCGAGGGTCTCACCGAGCCCTTCAGCAGCTTTGCTGCCATCGTCCAGGACGGTCACGCGGATGTGCGGCGCCTGATGCCAGCTGTCTCGCCGGGCTTCGAGGCCCGCCAAATCCAGCCCACGCAAGTTGCGCGCACGCCACTCGTGATAGCGATTGAGCGGAGTGGCGCCAAAAAGTTCCTGCAGCACCCCGCCAGCCTCGGCCCCGCGTCCCACCAGGCTCAACCCCACTGCCAGCAAGGTCCTCCACACACTCCGTTCCCACGCCAAGGCCAGCAGCTCCCGGCGTGAGAGAATTTTACAGGACGTCATGCTGAAGTCCGTAGCAGGGCAACCGACTGGCCATGCAATGTTGATTCGGCGGGTCCGACCGGGAACCCTCCCTATCCATTCCCCGGATCCAAACAAGGCGGCAGGCATCGCCGCTTGCATCTCCTCACCGTCGACGTCGAAGCGGATGACCGGGCGGCTGGCCGATCCGTAGAGTGTCGTCTTATATTGTACCCGCAGCCATCGACCCGCCGAGGCTGCAGCCGCAATTCCGAGCTCTAAACGCACACTTACTGCAGCTCCGACATGCAATGCTCCGCTTTGAAGGGAAACAGTCCGTTCAACCATGACCCGCAGCCGACGCGGCCCCTAAAGTTGACGCTGGCCTCATCTTTGCACCACTCCATTGTACATGCTATCGCATCTCACTATCTGAAATCTTCGTCTAGCATGATCACCGTGGACAAGCCTCCGGAGCGGGCAGCCGCCGCCGTTGGCCTTGGACGCAAGAACAACACAATTCCCAATTATGCGTGGTCCGATAGTTTGATGTTCTTGACGAATATCGGTAAGGGCATCGAACTGGGGAGAACGGGGTTTTTCATATGCTATGCGTAGGGTCAAAGACGACGTCGTCTTGCGTCGGCGAAAGGGCCTTTCAATGACGCGTCGGGACGAAGTCGCGATTGTTGGATATGCCTGCCGCCTGCCCGGCGCGCAGAACAGTAATGGTTTTTGGAAGCTCCTGCGCAACAACCGTTGCAGTGTCACCCAGATTACTCCCGACCGATTTCCGACCCAGCCATTCTATCATCCCTCCCCCGATCAGATCGGCCGCAGTTATTCGTTCGCCGCCGGCGTAATCGACGATGTATGGGGCTTCGACGCCACTGCGTTCGGGATGAGTCCGCGAGAGGCCGAACAGGTCGACCCGCAGCACCGCCATCTCCTGGAAGTTGCTCACGACGCGCTCGCGCACGCCGGCATCCGCCCATCGCTCCTCACCGGCACCCCGGTCGGCGTCTATGTCGGTGCCTCCTCGGTCGACCACGCAGCGCGCTTCTTCGCCGATCCCTCCGCAGCCGGCATGCACATGATGACGGGCAACTCGCTCAGCATCATGGCAAATCGCATTTCTTACACGTTCGACCTGCGAGGCCCGAGCCTCGCGGTCGATACAGCCTGTTCGTCGTCCCTCGTCGCGCTGGATCTCGCGGCCGAAGCCATCCGCAGCGGCGCCATCGACACGGCGATCGTGGGTGGCGTCAATCTGCTTTTGTCTCCATTTTCCTATATCGGCTTCTCTCGCGCATCCATGTTGTCGCCAACCGGGCTCTGCCGTCCGTTTGACGCGTCAGCGGACGGATACGTCCGTTCCGAGGGCGCGATCGTCGTCGTGCTTCGCTCGATGTCTTCGGCACTGAAGTCCCGTAATCGGATCCATTCGGTGATCGTAGGTTCAGGCGTGAACCAGGATGGACGCACTACCGGGTTGTCGCTGCCCTCGGCTGAATCGCAACGACGACTTCTGGAGCAGGTCTACGGTGACTTCGGGGTCGACCCCGCCGACCTGAGCTTCGTCGAGGCGCACGGTACCGGGACGCGGGTCGGCGATCCCATCGAGGCCGATGCGCTTGGCAAGGGCCTTGGCCAGAAGCGAACGCAGCCACTGCCCATTGGGTCGGTGAAATCGAACGTGGGACACCTCGAGCCGGTGTCGGGTTTGGCTGGCCTGCTGAAATCCGTCATGGCCCTCGATCGGGGCCTCGTTCCCGCGACCCTGCATCAGCGCGCCCCGAATCCCGACATTCCTTTTGACGACCTCAATCTCGATGTCATCGCTCAGAACCGCCGCCTGCCCGATCGTCGTGGTCCCGAACTGGTGGGCGTCAATTCCTTCGGATTTGGCGGCACCAACGCGCACGTCATCCTGCGCAGCGACAGGACCGTCGCCCATCTCGTTCAGGTCAATACCGCGAACACGCCCCCGCCGCTGCTGTTGACGGCGCACAATGCCGATGCCTTAACGGCCCTCGCAGACCGCTATGTCGATAAGTGGCCGGCCACGACACGCGAGGCCACCACCTTCATCTCCGCGAGCGCCTATCTCCGCGATGCGCTGCCGTACCGCCTCATCGCAAGAGGCGAGACGACGGATGAGATCCGGCATCGTCTCACGTCCTTCGCGAAAGGCGAGAAATCCGCGGCGGTCCTCACCGGACAGGTGCTGGGCACCGACCTGCCGCTCACCTTCCTCTTCTCCGGCAACGGCTCCCAATGGGCAGGCATGGGCCGCGACGCATGGGAAGCCGATCCCATCTTCTGCGACGCCCTGAAGGACATCGACAGCCGTTTCGCCAAGGTTCAGAAATGGTCGATCGTCGACATGCTGTTCGCCGATGACCTGGCGCCGCGCCTGCGGCGGGCGACCTATTCGCAACCCCTCCTACTTGCCGTGCAAGTCGCCACTGTACGTGCGCTCGAAGAGCGGGGCGTCGTGGCCAGCGCTGCCCTGGGACACAGCGTCGGGGAGATCGCCGCAGCCTGGTGTGCCGGCGCCCTCAGCCTCGATCAGGCCATCGATGTCGTGGTCGCCCGCAGCCGCGGCCAGGAAAGCGTGCGCGGCATCGGAGGCATGGCGGCCTTGATGCTGAGCGACCGCGAGGCCCGGCGTTTTCTCAAGACCGCCGGCGCACCTGACGTCGAGATCGCGGCGATCAACAGCTGGCGCAGCGTTACGGTGTCGGGAACCATCGCAGACATCGACCGCGTGCTGCAGGCAGCGGCCGACATGCGGATCAGTGCACGGCGCCTCGACATCGACTATCCATTCCACTGTGCGCTGATCGATCCCGTTCGCGGTCCGCTCTTGCGCGAGTTGCAGGGTCTCCGTCCGCTCTCTTCCCATAAGACTTTCGTGTCGTCGGTGACCGGCACTGCAGTGGCTTCCGAGACGCTCGGTGCCGACCATTGGTGGCGCAACGTCCGTGAGCCCGTCCAATTCGAGCCGGCCTTGAACGTATTGCTGAACGACGGCATGCGCGTCTTCGTCGAAGTGGGCCCTCGTCCCATTCTGGCCAGCTATGTACGCGACGTGCTCCGGGAAGCCGGAACGCGCGGACTCGTCATCGAAACGCTGACCGAGAGCGATGGCCAGTCCGTCTCCGATCCGGTCGAGCGCGCCGCCTCGAAGGTCATGCTGGCGGGCGGCAAGATCGAGATGCAGCGGTTCTTCGGTCCCGCTCCAGCTGCCGCCGTCGCCCTGCCGCTCTATCCCTGGCAACATACCCAATTCAAGTCGCCCACGACCGAGGAAGCCAGCACCACGCTTCTGCCGCATGCCCATCCACTGCTCGGTGCACGCCTCCGGCGGGACAGCGCCCAGTGGTTTTCCACTGTGGATCCCGCGCTCTATCCCTGGATTGACGACCACAAAGTCGGCGATGTCCCGGTCCTTCCTGCGGCGGCTTACGTCGAGAGCATGCTGGCAGCGGCACGCGAGATCCATCCGGAAGGACCCTTGGAACTCCGTGACCTGGACATCGTTCGTCCGCTCATTTTCGAAGGCAAGACGTCCTTCGAGGTCTCCATCCGGCTGGCTCACGAAACGGGAACCGTCGAATTGCTGTCGCGGCAGCGCGGCGGCAGCGGTGGGGACTGGGCCCTCAACGCCCGCGGCATCGTCGGCCGCTCGCCGATCACTGGCAAGGCGACCGTCCCGCCGGTTGCGCCGGCGCACGCAGTCATCGTCCCCAAGAGCAGTGTCTATGCGTGGGCGAGCGATCTCGGCTTCGCCTATGGGCCGACGTTTCAGCGCATCCGGCAGGTCGTCTTCCCCGAGCCGAAATTTGCGATCGCTAGCCTCGACCGGCCGGACGCGCTCGTGCGCGGCACGCGGATCATCGACATCACCGCATTGGACGCCGGCTTCCATGCGCTCTTTGCTACGGAAGGAGCAGGTGTCGCAGACATGCCGATGAAGCGCATGCTGCCTGTCCGCTTCGGCTGCGTTCGCGTGTTCGAGTCCGGCGCCATCGCCACACGCATTACCGCCCGGACGCTCAGGCAGTCGCTGAATTCGATTGTCATGGATATCGACCTGTGGGACGAGCACGGGAAAATCGTCGTCACGGCCCAGAATGTCCGGCTTGTCGAAGCCCCGGTCGAGTTGGCCATGGATCCCACGTCCCTGAGCTACCACACCGCCGCCTGGCACCTCGAACGGGAGGGCGTGCCATCGACGCTGGCACCCAGTCATATCTTCGTGGAACGGCCTGCCGGCAGCGCAGCCGCCCTTTCCGAAGCTTTGCTTCTGCTGGAGGCCGGAACGCTCCGCGCGACATGGTCTGCACTCCAGGGCCGCCCGCTCATCGAATCGCAGGAGCGCCATGAAGCGGCGGGCGCTGATGACAGCGCATCCCGCTCCTCTTTCCTTCGATCCGCCCTGCTCTGGCACCTTGAAACGAAGAACCTCGCTGCGGACCGCGATGGCGTTCGCGTTCTGGCACCCTCGTGCGACCTTCCCGAGATCGACTCCATTGCCAGCACGCTGCTGGTCCGTCATCCGACGATGGGCGCGGAAGCGGCCAGCGTTTCGCGGCTCGAGAACATCATAGGGCGCCTCAGCGACGGCGACCCGACGGCCGTGAGCGAACTCGGCTCGCCGCACTGGCGCAATCTGGGCCTGGCCTCCAACCAGATAAGCTGGCTGCGTGACGCCGTCGTGCGCGACGTCATGGCCTCACTGTCGGGTCACGACAGCAGCCGCCTGTTGCGGCTGTTGATGGTGGGCGCCGATCATTCTGCCACGGCCGTCGATCTGAGCACGCGCTTCGCCAATGTCGAGATCACCCTGACGGACATCGACGACGACCGCCTCGAACAGGCGCGGGCCACCATCGGCGACGGAGCACCGCTCGTGCGCTGCCTGACCTGGTCCCAGCTCGAGACCTTGCCTCCCGCTTCTCTGGATCTCGCGCTAGCCGTCGATTCTCTGAGCGAGATCGCGGCCGGCAGCGATGACGGCATCACGGTCATCACCAGGTTGCTGCGTCCCAAAGCGCCGATTATTGCCGGTGAACTGGCACCCAGCGCCTTCTGGGACATTGTCCGAGGCAGCCGGCGGCGCTGGTGGGCGCGCTCCGCCAACGCCGAGTTCCCGGTCGGCGCGCTGCTGACCGGTCAGGAATGGATTGACGAACTCGAAACAGCCGGCTTCAGCGCCATCTCGGCGTCCCCCGCCTTCGGTGAGGCGCGAATCGGCGTGGTCGTCCGCGGCCTGGCGGGCCGCGGCATCGATCGCAACACAACGGCCCCGATCGAACCGGCCGTGTTCTCCTGGCAAGGCACCGCGGCAGCCGACCTTCAAGCCCTCTCCGGCCGTCGCGGTCCCGAGCCCGCACGGCAGGATCAGGTTGCGACGACCGATTACGTGCTGTCGATCTCGGCTGCCGACGGCGCAACCGACCCGGTCGCGGCCCTCACCGATCATCTCGATGCGATAGCCGACCAATGCCGGCGCCTTGCGGATACGCCTGCGCGCTTCTGGATCGTCGTCGATTTCGGCGAGACGGAAGGACCAGTGCCGCTCGAACGGCCGCTCTGGTGCGCCTTGATTGCCGCGACCCGAGTTGCCCGCAACGAGTATCCGGGCCTGCACATTCGCTGCATCGGCGTGGCCGGCCGACCACGTCTGCGTGTCATCGAGCGGGCTGCTGTCGAGATGCTCGCCCCTGGCGAGGAACGCGAAGTCTTCTTCTTCGGCGAAAGCCGCATCGTCTTCCGTGTCGAACGGGGGGCCGCCGCTCCCCGTCCGCCCCAGCCCCTGGCCAGCGATATGGCCTTGCGGCTTGTAACGCGGCAGGGGTCGGGTCGGGGTTCTCTCGGCTGGGTTCCGGAGCTGCGCCGGGCTCCGGAGGCCGGCGAGGTCGAGATCGAAGTTGCGACCACCGGTCTCAACTTCCGCGACGTGATGTGGAACCTGCGCCTGCTCCCCGAAGAGGCGCTGGAAGATGGTTATGCCGGTCCTGGCCTGGGAATGGAGTGCGCCGGCACGGTGGTCCGCACGGGCACCGACGTCGAAGGTCTTGCGGTTGGCGATCGCGTCCTTGCGTTCGCACCCGGCGCCTTTGCCAGCCACCTTGTCGCGAAGAGTTTCGCAGTCAGTAAGCTGCCGAACCAGCTGTCATTCGAGGACGCCACGACGTTGCCCGTCGCGTTCCTCACCGCCTACTACTCGCTCGTGCACCTTGCCCGGCTGGAGCCGGGCGAATCCGTTTTGATCCACGGCGGCGCCGGCGCGGTCGGCTTGGCCGCCATGCAGATCGCCAAGCATCGTGGCGCAATCGTCATCGCGACGGCCGGCAGCGGCGAGAAGCGGTCCCTGCTGCGCAGCCTCGGCGCCGACTTCGTCTGCAATTCCCGCACCCTCTCTTTCGCGGAGGACGTGATGGGCTTCACCGGCGGCAAGGGCGTCGACGTTGTCCTGAACTCGCTGGCCGGCGAGGCGATGATACGTTCCATGGATTGCCTGAAGCCGTTCGGTCGCTTCATCGAACTGGGCAAGCGCGACTTCTACGCCAACACCCATCTCGGTCTGCGGCCGTTGCGCCGCAATTTGAGCTATTTCGGCGTCGACGTCGACCAGCTCATCGGCGCCCACAGGGCATTGTCGCAGAAGTTGTTCGCCGAAGTGATCCACCTCTTCGCCGAGGGTGAACTCTCGCCCCTTCCGCATCGTGTTTTCGACGGGGCACATATCTCCGAGGCATTCCGGCTGATGCAGCGGGCCGGCCATATCGGAAAAATCGTCGTAACGCCTGCTCGCCAACCCAGCGTCTCGGAGGCGCCCGTCAACACCTTCCCAGTCGACGCCGACGGCTGGCACATCGTGATTGGCGGAACCAGCGGCTTCGGCTTCGCAACGGCCGAATGGCTGGCCGACCGCAGTGCCCGTCACATCGCACTGATCAGCCGTTCCGGTCACCTATCCGACACCGTCGCTGCCCAGGTGGCAGCATTGCGCGAGCAAGGCGTGATTTTAGAGATCGCAGCCATCGACGTGACCGACGGAGACGCTCTCGATCGTTTCGTCGCCCAGCTCGGCCGCCGCCGTCCGATCAAGGGCATTGTCCATGCCGCAATGGTCCTCGACGACAGGTTGATCCAGGGGAGCGACCACGAGTCGATCGAAACCGTGCTGCGGCCCAAGGCCAGCGGCGCCCTGCACCTCGAGAGTATCGCCGAAAGGCTGATGCTCGATTATCTGCTGCTATTCTCGTCGGCCACCACGCTGTTCGGCAATCCCGGGCAGTTCAACTATGTCGCCGGCAACGCCTATATCGAAGGCATCGCCCGCCGCCTGCGCGCCAAGGGGCTGCCGGCGCTGGCCGTTGCATGGGGGGCGATCGAGGACACCGGCTATCTCGCCCGGCATATCGAGGCGAATTCGAGCCTGAAGCGGCGCTTCGCCTCCACGTTGATGCCGGCCCGCATGGCGCTGAACGGACTGGACTGGGCCTTCGATGCCGAGGGAAACCAACTCGTCGACGCCTGCGCGATCGCCCGGGTCGACTGGGCCATGGCCAAGCGGGAACTCGTGGCGGTACGCGCCCCGACCTTCAACGCCATCGACACCGGCAACGTGTCCCGGCAGGCCGGCCAGGCAGCCGTTACCCTCGAGCGACTGCGCGCGATGCCGCCGGAGGAAGCTACGGCTGCCCTGCTCGACATTGTCGTGGAGGAGATCGCAAGGGTTCTTCGCCTGCCGCCCAAGGAAGTCGACCGCCATCGGCCGCTGGCGGAAATAGGCATGGATTCGCTGATGATGCTCGAGCTGCGCACGACCGTGGAAGCGTCGCTACAGATCGAGTTGCCGATGATGTCGCTGGCCAGCGGCATCACGCCAGCCGATGTCGCGCGCCGCGTCACGCCGCTTGTGACCGGTGAGACGCCGCCTGAGGCCGTGCCGAGTACGCTGGCGACCCTGTCGTCGAGCCATTTCGCCGAGCAGGCTGCAACTGCCGAAGCATCGGAACAGCGGGCGGCGGTCACCGCCGTGATGCAGCGGGTCAAGCAAATCGACGGACCGCTATGAACCAGCCGCGATCGAACGCCGCGCAGGAGACGGTCGATCGGGTCCGGCAGGCGCTCGGCCAATCCACCGCACCTCAGGCTCGGCCCGCTACCGGCCCGGCTACGGGTGAACGCCGGGAGTTCGATTTCACCACGCTGCCAGAGTACGAGATCCTGAAGATATGGAAGGCAGTGGGTGATCTCACCAGCATCGGCAATCCCTTCTATCGCTTGCATGATGGCCGCGCCGGCAACACGACGTCGATCGACGGGCGCACGATCGCGAATTTCTCCTCCTACGACTATCTAGGCCTGAACGGACATCCCGACGTCGCGGCGGCGGCAAAGATGGCTATCGACCGGTTCGGCACATCGGTGTCGGCCAGCCGACTCTCGGCCGGCGAACGTCAGGTCCATCGCGACCTGGAAGCCGCACTGGCGCGCCTGAGCGGCACCGAGGACGCCATCGCTTTCGTGAGTGGACACGGCACCAACGTGTCGGTGATCGGCGAATTGCTGGGACCGGAAGATCTGATCGTGGCCGATGCCGTCATTCACAACAGCATCGTCGAGGGCGCCAAGCTGTCGGGCGCCAAGCGGATCCTCTGCCCGCACAACGACCTCGATGCATTCGAACGCGCATTGCGGCTCAACCGGGCACGCTACCGACGTGCCCTGATCGTCGTGGAAGGCCTCTATGGCATGGATGGCGACGTCCCGGATATCGCTGCCCTGATCAAGCTCAAGCGCCGTTACAACGCATGGCTGATGGTCGACGAGGCGCACGCGACCGGCGCTCTCGGCCGCACCGGGCGCGGCATTGCCGAGGAACAGGGCATCGATCCGGCGGAGGTCGAGATATGGATGGGCACGCTCAGCAAGACGCTGGCGGCGGCCGGTGGCTACGTTGCGGGAAGCCGCCCCCTCATCGAGCTGATCAAGTATACGTCACCGGGCTTCGTCTATAGCGTCGGCCTGTCGCCCCCGGTCGCCGCGGCTGCGGCGGCAGCTGTCGACGTGATGATGCGCGAGCCCTGGCGTGCGACCGCGCTCCGCCGTAACGGCCAGGCGCTGCTCGAGAAAGCCAAGGCACGCGGCCTGAATACAGGGCTCAGCATTGGCGCCTCGGTCGTTCCGGTCATCGTCGGCAACTCGCCGCAGACGGTAATGCTGTCGGAGCGCCTGCTGGAACGGGGTTTCAACGTCGTGCCGGCGGTCTTCCCCGGCGTTGCAGAGAACCAGGCGCGGCTCCGATTCTTCGTCACGTCGGAGCACACACCGGACCAGATCGAAGCGGTAATCGAGGCCGTGGCCGAGGAGCTGCCGAAGATTCGCGCCGGCGCGTCATTCGTCAGCACCATCGCCGGCCGCTGACGTTACATCGATTTCAGGACGATCGTCATCACCGGCGCTTCCAGCGGCATCGGAGCCTCTCTCTCACGCTCCCTCGCCGCGCCCTGTCCAACGCTCGCCTTTCTGGGCCGCACTACCGAGTGCCTCGAATCGGTATCAACCGCCTGTCAGGCGAGGGGCGCAACCTGGAGGATCGCCAGCCTGGACGTATCAGACACCGCCCGGCTGGCGGCCTTCCTCGAGGACGTCGGGAGAGTCACGCCCATCGACCTCATGATCGCCCATGCCGGGCAGCCTCGACGGGCGATCCGCTGACGAGACTGTCGAAGGCGGTAACGTCGAGCGGCGTGTGCTGGCAACCAATCTGCTGGCGACTGTCGACCTCATCCATCTCGTGCTGCCCGCCATGTAGAGAAGCCGGCGCGGCAGCATCGTCCTTGTGGCCTAGCTCGCGTCCCTCGTCCCGTTGCCCGACGCGCCCGCCTATTCGGCCTCCAAGGCGGCCCTGCTGTCCTACCGGCTGGCGCTGCGGGATGCCGTCGAGGCGGAGGGCATCAGGGTCGTCGTCGCCTGCCCCGGCTTCGTCGCCACAGCGATGTCCGGCAGCCGTCCGGGGCCTGGCCCCGGCGAGATCTCGGACGACGACGCGGCGGAGCGGATCCTCGCTGGCCTGCGGCGCAACACAGCCATGATCGGCTTTCCCCTCGTGCCTTTCTGGCTGTCGCGGCTCAGCCTTCTCGTGCGCGAGGCGATCCGCCGCCGGGGGCATAGGAACAGCTACTTCATGGAGACCGCGCAGTCGCTGCTGCGGACGGAGGTCTCCCGGACGTTCCGTCTCGCCAGCGCCGGCTTCGGCTTGACCGAGGTGCGGTGTCTCTTCCTCGGGCTCAATGTCGCGCTCTAGGTGGTGTGGACTCTTGGGGGATTCCGCTCGCTGATCGATTGTGATTCAAAGCTGTCTTTTGGAGGCAGCGTTGAGTGCTTTGAACCGCCTGATCCTGCGAGACGATCAATGGGCCAGGATATCGCCGCACATCATC
>JABMNB010000453.1 GCA_013205335.1 Rhodospirillales bacterium | reverse complement strand
CGGAGGCTGACGCGCTGAGAACCCACGCACGGAGATCGGGTCGCAACAGAGCAGCGCGCTCTCCGATTACCGAATATCGGTAACCACGGTCTTCATCGGAACACCGGTCCCATGGCCGGACGGAATTTTGAGCAAGGACAGCCGCGAATGTCTCGATCACGTCATCGTCTCCGATGAGCATCACCTGCGCCGTGTGCTGTCGGCATACTTTGAGTATCACCACCGAAGCCGCACGCATCTCTCGCTCGGCAAGGATTGCCCCGAGCCTCGTCCTGTACAGCCGCCCTCTGCCGGCAACGTTGTCGCTTTCCCACAGGTCGGCGGCCTGCATCATCGCTACGAGCGTCGCGCAGCCTGAACTTCTCGAGGTGACTGAACCCGTACTGCCGGCCGTTATGCCGTCCGCAATTGCGTCGCTCGGATGTAGGCGCGCTCAGAACCCATGCGCGGAGGCCGCGTCGCAAGAGAGCGGCGCGCCCTTCAATCACCGAACATCGTCAACCGTGGCCTTCATCGGCAAACCGATTTCACGACCGGGTGGAATATTGAGCAAGGACAACCTTCGATACATTCGAAGAACTGCGCGCCGCGCTCGTCGTGTTCGCCAGGCACTACAACGAAACCTGGCTCGTCGCCCGGCACGGCTATCGTACCCCAGCCCAGGTGCGAGCCGATCAATGCCGGCTTGATCAGAACGCGGTGGCAGATCTAAAGTTGGCAGCCTGAATAGCCCCAGTCGGGTGTCTCAAAACCGGGCCGCAGTACACCTTCCCGCGACGACTCACTGCGCACAACTCCGAAAGCCGGCGAACACATCGCAGCGGTCCGGCGTGAAGAAATTGCGATAGCTGGGCCGTGCGATCCGCGCGCTAGTCGCCCAGCAACCACCACGCAGGACCTTGCGCGTTCCGAACCAAGGCTGTGAATAATCCTTGTAGGGATCGGCCGAGAACGTCGCGAAGGGCAGGAAGTCCGACGAGGTCCATTCCCAGACATTGCCGACCATTTGCCGGCAGCCGAATGCACTATCGCCGTCCGCGCAGGCCGCGACATCGACCGTGCCATCGAAGCCGTAGTCGAGATTGGCGCGCACGGGTGTGGGCGAAGTATCGCCCCACGGCCAACGGTGGCGCACGTCAGCCAGACGCGTGCCGTCGGCCGCTGGCTCCCCGATGGCGGCCGCTTCCCATTCGGCTTCGCTCGGCAGGCGCCGGCCGGCCCATCGGCACCACGCCTCGGCCTCGAACCATGTGACGAAGATGACTGGCTGATGCGGCGCCAGTTGCTCAATCGCTCGATAGCGCCGGACGCTCCACGCGCCATCGCGCTTAGGCTGCCAGTAGACCGGGCGCTCGGCCTTGCGGCTCTGTCGCCATGCCCAGCCTGCATCGCTCCAGAATTCCCGGGCGCCGTAACCACCGGCCTCGACGAAGGCCGCGAACTCGCCGTTGGTCACGGGCGCACGGGCGATGCGGAAGGGTGCTAAGGGCGTCTCGTGCGCCCATTTCTCGTTGTCGAAGATAAAGCCGTCGGCTGCGGTCGATCCCAGCCGCCACGTTCCACCGGGCACGGCGGCGTCGCCCGGCAAGGCACCCGAATCGGGTCGCCCGGCACCACCGAGTCCGCTGGGCGGCGCGTAGGAAAGCGTCTGGCGCGAATAGGTGAGCGCCTCGACATGCATGTCCTCGTGACGGATCGCGAGTTCGTAGAAATAGCGAGCGTCCTCGTCGATCGCGCCGCCGAGCAGATCCTCCTGGTGCGCCAACACGTCGGCCAGGTAGCCGAAGGTGCCGGCGCGGTCCGGCAGGTCGAGTTGCCAGCGCGTGGCATGGGCCACCGCGCTCGAATCCCACAGCCGGTCGCCGCGTTCGATCAGCGGCAGGCGGCCATGGGCGTGGCGCAGCGTCCAGTACTCGTGAAACCAGCCGACGTGGCCGATCTCCCAGAGCACGGGATTGACGATGGCGATCTGCGGTCCCATCAATTCCGACGATGATAGTTCTTCCGTCAAGCGCCGGGTGCGATGACGGACTTCGCGCAGTTGCGCCACCAGTTCGGCCGCGGACGCTCCGCTGGTCGGACGTTGCTCATGGGTAAGGTCCATGAGGATCGTCCTTATCACACCCGCGGGTCCCACTTCACGCACCGGCAATCGCGTGGCCGCCTCGCGCTGGGCGCGTATCCTGCGCCGCCTCGGCCATCGCGTGCGCCTCGCGGCGGACTTTGACGGGCGGCCGGCCGATCTGATGGTGGCCGTCCATGCCTGGCGGAGTGCCGCCGCCATCGAGCGGTTCAAGGCGATGTTCCCGGCGTGCCCGGTGATCCTGCAGCTGAGCGGTACCGATATCTATGAGTACATCGACAGCGACCCGGTGCCGACGCTGCGTTCGATGGCGTTGGCCGACAGGCTGGTGGCGTTGAACGGTCTTGCAGGACGTGTCGTCCCCCAAAGCCTCTGCTCGCGCCTGTGCGTCATCCATCAGTCGGCGGCCCGTTTGCCGCATCCGCGACGGCCCAGCGCGCGCGCCGTGGTCGTCTCGGTGATCGGCCACCTCCGCGACGTAAAGGATCCACTACGCGCGGCCGAGGCGGCGCGGCTGCTACCGGCCGCCAGCCGCGTGCGTATCGAACAGGTCGGCCGCGCCTATACGCCGGAATGGGCGGCGCGTGCAGAGGCCGAGATGAAAGCCAACCCGCGTTACCTCTGGCGTGGCGATGTGCCGTCCGCCGCCGTCCGCCGGCTGCTGGCGCGCAGCCACGCCATGGTGATCTCGTCGCTGAGCGAGGGCGGCGCCAACGTGATTTCCGAGGCCGTCGTCGCCGGCGTGCCGGTGCTGGCCTCGCGCATAGACGGCAATGTCGGCCTGCTCGGCGTCGACTATCCCGGTTACTTTCCCGTCGGTGACACCCAGGCGCTCGCCCGTCTCCTGCAGCGGCTGGAGAATGAGCCGCGCTTCGTCACGCGGTTGGGCAAGGCGCTCGCACGCCGCGCGCCGCTGTTCCGGCCGACGCGTGAGGCCACGGCATGGCGCCGCCTGCTCGCCGGGCTGTGCTCCTAGGAAGAGAGGCTGGCGCCTACCGTTGTGCTTACTCAAAACTCCACGAATCCGGGAAAGCATCGAGTTTTTGGCGCCGCAGTCATACCGTCATCGTCATGCTCACGCTTCTGTCCGCTGTCGGTTCCCTGCTCTCGTTCCGGGTTCGTAGTCGCCTCACGCTAGAGCTCGAACTCGTCGCCCTGCGACATCAGTTGACCGTCCTACGCCGAGCTATCGCCAAAAGTTGGTGACGGCCTGATCTTTCAGGCGGCGG
>JABMNB010000452.1 GCA_013205335.1 Rhodospirillales bacterium | reverse complement strand
CGATATGGTAGCCGATCATGTTGTTGTGCCGGATCTTCAGCGACGGCACGCCCGAGGACGCCCGGTATTTAGCTTCGAGACCCGCCACGGTCTTGCGGCTGTCGTCGCGCAGGGTGCGCTGCTCGTCGAGCTCGGGCCGGTAACCCTGGCGCACGAATCCGCCGTCGCGCACCAGCAGCGGCGGCTCGTCGGCCAGCGCCTCGGCCAGCGCCGCCACGATGGCACCGTGGTCGGAGCAGCACATGACGATTTCGGCCAGGGGCGCCGGCGGCGGCAACAACGCCTCGGGCTCGGCGCGCAACGATTGGGCCAGGGTTTCGCCCGACTCCAGACCGTCGCGCAAAGCAGCGAGGTCGCGCGGGCCGCCGCGGCCGACCGACAGACGCTGCAGGGCGCGCTCGATGTCGGGCGTTCGCCGAAGCGCCTCGCGCACCCGCTCGCGCACCGCGGGCCGCTCGACGAAGAGCTGCACCAGGTCGAGCCGGCGTTCGATCTCAGCGCGGTCCGTCAGAGGCGCAGCGATGCGCTCGGCCAGCAGGCGCGCGCCGGGGCCGGTCAGGGTGCGGTCGATGGTGGCCAGCAGGCTGCCGTCGCGGCGGCCGTCGAGGCTCTTCACCAGCTCGAGGTTGCGCCGCGTCGCCGGATCGATCTCCATCGTGCCGTCGGCGCGCTCGCGGCGCGGCGGTACCAGCGCCGGGCGTTTGCCGGCCTGGGTCAGCTCGACATAGTCGAGCAGCGCGCCGCAGGCCGCCACTTCGGCCCGCGAGAATTCGCCGAAGCTTTCGAGGGCCGCGACGTTGAAGGCCTGAAGCAGCCGCTTGCGGGCATTGTCGCTGTCGAACCGGGCCGACGGCAGCGGCGTCAGGACGGCGTTCCATTCCTCCAGCACGGTCTTCAGCGGCTCGCGCGCCAGCAGGCGGTCGGGGATCAGCAATTCGCCCGGCGCCAGCCGTGCCAGCGCGGCGGCGAGCTGGCCGGGCAGCAGTGGCTGGGTCGCGAAGTCCGATGTCGAAAGGTCAAGCCAGGCCAGCGCCAGGTCGCCCTGCGCCTCGGCGACCGCCACCAGATAGTTGTGGCTACGGGCATCGAGCAGCGCGTCCTCGGTCAGGGTGCCGGGCGTGATGACCCGCACCACGGCGCGCTCGACCACCGACTTAGGCCCGCGCTTCCTGGCCTCGGCCGGATCCTCGATCTGCTCGCACACCGCGACCTTGAAGCTCTGCCGGATCAGTCGCGACAGGTAGGCCTCGTGGCTGTGCACCGGCACGCCGCACATCTTGATGTCCTGGCCGAGATGCTGGCCACGCTTGGTGAGTGCGATGTCGAGCGCCGCCGAGGCCTTCACCGCATCGTCGAAGAACAGCTCGTAGAAATCGCCCATCCGATAGAAGACGAGATGGTCCGGATGCGCAGCCTTGATCGCCAGATACTGGCGCATCATCGGCGTGGCGTCGGCGGGGATGGTCGAGCTGTCCGGCACTAAAGGCTTCCTTGGGAGAGGTTTGGTCTAGCACACGCCGCAGAGCGGTCCATGTGGACGATAGGTGGACGATATTTGGGCATGGAAGTTGCGCTGCAGCGCGGGATGGGTCTCTGGCACGCGCGGCTGAATATCGCCAATATGCGTCCTCAACTGGGAGAGAAAAAGCAGATGGCGGGCAAAAGCTCGGAAGAAATGGTCAGCAGCCAGATGGGCGATCTCGACGGCGACTCGCTGATCATGCATCGCTCAGGGCGGCCCGGGAAAATCGAGATCATCGCCAGCAAGCCGCTGGTCACCCAGCGCGACCTGGCGCTGGCCTATTCGCCGGGCGTTGCCGCCCCCTGCCTCGCGATCGAGAAGGATCCCTCGACCGCCTACGATTACACGATCAAGGGCAACCTGGTGGCCGTGATCTCCAACGGCACGGCCGTATTGGGCCTGGGCGACATCGGGGCGTTGGCCGGCAAGCCGGTGATGGAGGGCAAGGCCGTCCTCTTCAAGCGCTTCGCCGACGTCGACTGCATCGACCTCGAGGTCGACACCAAGGACGTCGACCAGTTCGTCAATTGCGTGCGCTATCTCGGGCCGACCTTCGGTGGCATCAACCTCGAGGACATCAAGGCGCCGGAGTGCTTCATCATCGAGCAGCGCCTGCGCGAGCTGATGGACATTCCGATCTTCCACGACGACCAGCACGGCACGGCGATCGTCTCCGCCGCCGGCCTGATCAATGCGCTGCATCTCACCGGGCGCAACATCAAGGACATCAAGATGGTGGTGAACGGCGCCGGTGCTGCGTCGATCGCCTGCATCGAGCTCGTGAAGGCCATGGGGATGCCGCACGAGAACGCGATCCTGTGCGACACCAAGGGTGTGATCTACCAGGGCCGCACCGAAGGCATGAACCAGTGGAAGAGCGCCCATGCGGTGCGCACCAAGGCGCGCACGCTTGAGGAGGCGATGAAGGGCGCCGACGTGTTCTTCGGCCTCTCGGTCAAGGGCGCCGTCACCAAGGAAATGGTGAAGTCGATGGCCGACAGGCCGATCATCTTCGCCATGGCCAATCCCGATCCGGAGATCACGCCGGAGGACGTGAAGGCGGTGCGCTCGGACGCCATCATCGCCACCGGCCGCAGCGACTACGCCAACCAGATCAACAACGTGCTGGGCTTCCCCTACAT
>JABMNB010000451.1 GCA_013205335.1 Rhodospirillales bacterium | reverse complement strand
GCCCGACCTCGTGCTGGCCGACCTGCATCTCGACGAGGGCGCTGACGGCCTCGACGCGGTGGTCGCGTTGCGCGAAGCCTGGGGCCGCGCCGTGCCGGCCGCCCTCGTGACCGCCGATCGCGATCCGACGCTGCGGCTGCGGGCGCGGGCGCTACAGGTCGAGTTGCTGCACAAGCCGGTGAAGCCCGCTTCGCTGCGTGCGTTGCTGAGATTGCGCAGCGCCGCGGCGGGGCGGTTGACGGCGTAGGCCTCGCCCACAGGTTTCTTGTCATCCTGAGCAGAGCGAAGGATCTCGCATCCGCCAGGGAGTCCATTGATCGCTCTGCAAGGTCCTTCGCTGCGCTCAGGACGACAGGTCTCCTACGTCCGGCTCGGCTCCGCCGCCGGCAGCGCCAGCCCGCGCGCCTCGATCACCGCTTGCGTGCGCGAGCGGACGCCGAGTTTGCGCAGGATCACCGTCACATGCGCCTTCACGGTCGCTTCGCCGATGCCGAGCTTGTGGGCGATCTGCTTGTTCTGATTGCCCTGGACCATGAGAGCGAGCACGCGCCACTGTTGAGGGGTGAGCTGTGTCGCCCGTTGTACAAACGAATCGGCCGGCCGGGCCTCGGGTGGCGCGAAGATCTCGCCGTCGAGCACGGCGCGGACGATCCGGGCGATCTCCTCGAGCGAAGCCGACTTGTCGATGTAAGCCGACGCGCCGAAATCGTAGGCGCGCCGTACCACGGCGGCGTCGCGGGCCGCCGACACCACGATGATCGGCACCGTCGGATGACTCGATCGCAGCAGAGCGAGGCCCGTCAGACCGTCCATGCCGGGCATGTCGAGATCGAGCAGAAGGGCGTCGGTTTCGGGTTCGCGCTCGAGGGCCAGTTGCGCCTGGTCGAGCGTGCCGGCTGCCGTGATCGCCGCGCCGATGAAGCTCTGCCGCAAGGCCGTGCCCAGCGCATCGCGCACCATCGGATGATCGTCGGCGACGAGAAAGTGTTCGGCGTGCGCCATCCCGAAAGCTTGACCGCTTCGCCCTGCCAGGGTCAAGGCGCCCGCTCGAGGCTCCTGTTGGTGAGAGCCTCGCGCACCCGGTCCGGCGCCTCGCCGGCAACGGCGAGCGCCTGGCGCAGCCGGCGCAGGCTGGCGCGTTTCAGCTGCTTCGGGTCGACCCGTGTCGATGGCGCCTGGCCGGCGGCGATGTCGGCAAGTTGCTGGTCGAGAATGGCTTCGACGATCGCAGCGCGGGCTGCGGTAAGGTCGGCGGCCGTATCGGCGGGCAGCGCGCCCTTTGCCGCCGACTCGGCCAGTCGAGAATCGGTCGAGGTCGCAGCCGACGTCCAGGCAAGGGCGATCGCCCGGGCGCCGGCGACAATGGGGAAAAGCCCGCGCAGCTTGAGATCGACGCGGCCGTTCTCGGTGCGCAGGCGACCCAGCAGGTCGAAGGCGCCGCCGCCGCCCCCGCTCGCGGCCGCGAGTAGCCTGAGGAACACGGGTGACTTCGCCGCGGCGGTCACAGCATGCTGGCGCAGGGCGCGTGCCAGCGACCGATCTCCCAGGACAGGTGCGAAGTCATAGAAGATGTCGACATTCAGCAACGCATCGGGGCGCGGCCGGTCGATCCATGAGTCGATTGCTTCGCACCAGTGGGTGAGCGACCGGCGGAAGGCTGGGTTGCTTGCCATCACGCCACCCTTGCAGAGCGGCACGCCGGCGGCGTCGAGGAGGGCGTTCAGTTGCTCGGCGAAGGTGGCGAACCAGGAATCCACCGATTCGTCGCCGTCGTGGATGAGGGCATTGTCCTGATCGGGGATCAGCAGAGTTTCGCCGCGGCCAGCGGAGCCGAGTACGAGGAGACACCAGCTGGCCGGCGCATCGCCCCGGCCCTGAGCGCGGATGGCAGCCAACGCCAGTTCTCCGGCGCGTGCGGTGACGTCTCGAGTCACGCCGGCGATGACGGCCGCGACCTGCACTGCCGAAACGTCGTCGCCACGCAAGGCGGCGGCAAGTGCGGGCAGTTTGCCAAATGCCCCGCCCAGGGCTGCGGCGTCCGGCGCATGGTCGATCTCGTCGCCGAGCGTGAGCGCCTGGGACGCGCGCTGCTTGATCAGGCTACGGGCTGTGAGCATGCCTAGGGCGCGGCCGGAGTCGTCGATCACCGGCAGGTGCCGGACGCCCAGTCGCGCCATGCGGGCGAGAGCGCGATAGGCAAGGGCATCGGCGTCGATGCCGTTGACCGACCTCGTCATTGTCTGGGCCACGGTTTTGGCGAGATGTGCCGGGTCGCGTGCGATCGTCCGCAGAACGTCGTGCTCGGTGAGAATCCCGTCCAGCCTCCCCTCGGCGTCGAGAACCACCACCGAACTGACATGCCTCTGCATCATGGTTCGAACGGCCTCCGAGACCGTGGATGACGCGGCAACGGCAACGATCGGCGCGGACATGAGATCCGTGACGCGATGCCGGTAGGGGAAGCTGTCGAGCGGCTCCAGCGCGACGGTGTCCACGACCGTCAGCGCCTCGGCGCGCGATGGGCGGCCATGGCGCCGCCGAAGGTGCCGCGGCCCTGGCCGATCAGCTTTCGGGCGAGGGCAACGAAGAGATCGGCGGCCATGCGCGCATCGCCGGCAGCGTTGTGCCTCACGCCCTTTGGTTCAAGGCCGAGTCGCGCCAGTATGTCGACGAGGTCGACATTGTCCGCGGCGAGGCCGAGTCCGCCCAGCAGCTCGAAGGTGTCAAAGCAGGGAGGCTCCCGCCAGTCGCGACCGTTGCGTCGCGCCTCACCGGCAAGCATCGCCAGGTCGAAGCCCACGTGGTGGCCGACGACGACGCACCCCGCCAGAGCCGCCAGGATCTCGTCGAACGCGTCGGAGATCGTCGGCGCTGCTGCAACCTGCGCATTGTCGATGCGGTGCACGGCGACGGCGCGGGCCGGGATGGTGATCCGGGGGTTTATGAGAAGGTCGAGGATCGGCTGTTCCACGACGCTCAACCCTGCTGCGATCCTCACCGCCGCGATCGACACGATGCGGTCCTGGCGGGCGTCGAGGCCCGTGGTCTCGCAGTCGATGGCGACCAATGGCAGCCTTTCCAGCGGCGTATGAGCCGGCACACGCAGCCTCTTCGGCGGCAGCCGCTGGCCGAGATAGCGATCGAAGATGTCGGCGATCGTCATGTCGAATGTTTGGTCAGGTCCTGCACCAATGCTGCCGTGTCGAGCCGCTGCGGCAGCCGGTCGTTGAACGAGATCAGGCCGAAAGTCATCGCAGCGCCGAGAACGGCGCTCTCCTCCTTTACATTGTTGGCGTTTACGGGTGCCTTGCCATAGATCAAGACGCCGGTCTTGTAGCCGATCACCTTGACCTCGGGAGTCCGGCTGTCGGAAGTGGCATTGAAGCGCGCGAGAAGAGCGGCATGGCAATCGCTCCAGCCCTGCGGGCGGTGCGCCGGGTTGGGGTACTCGCCCAGGACATCGGCATAGACACTGAGCAGCAGCGGATCGAGCCTGGGCCCGGCCGCAAGATGGGCGCGCACCAGGAACGTCATGTCGGCGGCGATGGCGGCGAACGATTCCCAGCGGCAGATGGCAAAGGCTTCGTTGAACTTCGCATCTCCCAGGATGTGCTGGCCATGCCAGGCCAGCGTGTTGCGCGAAAACTCATAGGTCGCGCGTTGTGCGAGGTAGGAGGCTTCGCCGCTTACAAACCGGCGGAGCGCTGGCCGGGTCGCCACCCGGCTGGGGAAGAACCGGTCTCGGAGCTTCTGCAACATGCGACCTGACCTATCACCTCGGGATATCCAGCCCATTAGACTAAAGTATGAGGCGACGTGCATTGTAAGCCTACATTTGCTCGTGTAGTGAATTAAGGCAGTAATACGACCATGCGCCCGAGAAGCGCTGGCGATGGGGAAACGCAAAAGAATCGGGATTGAACCGACTTCTACATCGCGGCGATAGCTCGAGCGCTCCCCACAAGGTCGATTGAAGGGAGCGGACAATGGCCGAAAAGCGACTGACAGGCGAGCAACAGGCCGCCTACTGGCACAAGACGCGGAACCTCATGTGGGTGATTCTCGCCGCATGGTTCTTCTTCAGCTTCGTGATTCACGTCTTCGCGCCGCAACTGAACACCATTCGAATTCTGGGCTTCCCGCTGGGCTACTACATGGCCGCCCAAGGATCGCTGATCGCCTTCGTCCTGATGTGCGTGTGGAACGCGAAGTCGCAGGACAAGATCGATAACGAATTCGGCGTCCAGGACGAATAAAGGGCTAGGGGAGAACAACCATGGCTGCAATGCAAGGCGGGTTTCTCGCCAATCTCGGCAAGGTCTACGGCGTCTACACCGGGACCTTCGTCGGCTTCACCATCTTCATCGGCATTCTCGAAGCCTTCGGCGTGCCGAACAGGATCCTGGGCTATCTGTTCATCTTCCTGACGATCGGTGTCTACGCGCTGATCGGCTATCTGGCCCGAACCTCGGAAGTCAACGAATACTATGTCGCCGGTCGCTCGGTGCCTGCCTTCTACAACGGCATGGCAACTGGCGCCGACTGGATGAGCGCCGCGTCGTTCATCGGCATGGCGGGTTCGCTCTATTTTGGCGGCTATGGCGGCCTCGCCTTCGTTCTGGGCTGGACCGGCGGCTACGTGCTGGTCTCGATCCTGATGGCGCCTTACCTGCGCAAGTTTGGCCAGTTCACGGTGCCGGACTTCTTCAGCGCCCGATACGGCGGCAATCTTGCCCGCGGCCTGGCCGTGATCGTGCTGATCACCGCCTCGTTCACCTACGTCGTGGCCCAGATCGTGGGCGTGGGCATCATCACCGCCCGCTTCCTCAACATCGGCTTCGAGA
Organism: Rhodospirillales bacterium; assembly: GCA_013205335.1. Taxonomy (GTDB): domain Bacteria; phylum Pseudomonadota; class Alphaproteobacteria; order Reyranellales; family Reyranellaceae; genus Reyranella. Next base: position 11,214 of record JABMNB010000451.1, on the reverse strand, counting down.
TTGCCTGCTTCGTCGGCCTGCTCGGCATCCTGATGTGCTCGATGCTGGGCGGCATGAAGGCGGTCACCTGGACCCAGGTGGCGCAGTACATCATCCTGATCATCGCCTACCTGATCCCGGTCGTCGTGCTGTCGGCCAAGGTCACCGGTATTCCGATCCCGCAGATCATGTACGGACAGGCGCTCGAGAAGATCGAGGTGTTCGAGAAGACCTTCGGCATCACGCAGCCGTATACCGCCGCCTTCGTCGATGCCAAGGGCAACTTCAGCGCCGTGGCGATGTGGAACTACTTCGCCTTGATCCTCTGCCTGATGGTCGGTACAGCGTCGCTGCCGCATATTCTGATGCGGTACTTCACGACACCGTCGGTCAAGCAGGCGCGCGACTCGGTTGCCTGGTCGCTGTTCTTCATCTTCCTGCTCTACTTCACGGCGCCGGCCTATGCCGCCTTCGCCAAGCTGGAAGTGTACCAGAACGTGATCGGCCAGCCGATCGCCCAGCTCCCGGCCTGGGTTGCCTCGTGGGGCAGCATCGGCCTGGTCGGTGCCTGCGACGCCGCCAACGCAGCCGAGATCTACAAGCTGTGCGCCGGGGTGAAGGGCAATGCCGACGGCATCCTGCAACTCAACGAGTTCCGTCTGCACACCGACGCGGTCGTGCTGGCGACGCCGGAGATCGCGGGCCTGCCGTACGTCATCTCGGGCCTGGTCGCGGCCGGCGGTCTTGCCGCCGCGCTCTCGACCGCGGACGGCTTGCTGCTGGCCATCGCCAACGCGCTCAGCCACGACATCTACTACAAGATGATCGACCCCAACGCCGACACCAAGCGTCGCCTGATCATCAGCCGTGCGCTTCTGGCGCTGGTCGCGGTGGTGGCGGCCTATGTGGCCGGCACGCTGGGCGCGGACATCCTGTTCCTGGTGTCCTGGGCCTTCTCCATGGCGGCCGCCGGCCTGTTCGCAGGCCTGGTGCTCGGCATCTGGTGGAAGCGGGCGGGCAATGCCGCGGGTGTCGCGGGCATCGTCGCGGGCTTTGGCCTGTGCATGTTCTTCCTGATCGGGACCGAATTCTACGGTCCATGGATCAAGGCGACCTTTGCCTGGATGGGCGACATCAACATCGTGAAGATCCGCGGGCGCGACGTGGCCTATATCTGGGGCATCAACAACATCTCGGTCGGCATCTTCGGCATTCCGACGGCGTTCCTGGCAATGCTGATCGTCGGCTACATCACGAAGCCGGCGTCACCCGAGATGCAGGACTTCATTGACTCGATCCGCATTCCCTCGGGGTCGGTTCGAAATGCCGAAGCGGCACATTGATTGCCGCCATCACGTGATCTAGGGAAGGGCGGGGTGCTGACCCCGCCCTTCCTGTTTTGGGGTCGATGAACCAGCCTGACTTCTTCTGGGGCTACCTGCCCTTCTGGATCGTGAACTACGGCCTGTCCTTGGTCGCCTGGGCCTGCGTGGGGCGCTGGGCGCTGTCGTTCTTCATGCCGGCGGTGCAGCCCCGCAATTACATCTGGCGGTCCTTCGTGTGGCTCACCGAATGGGCCGTCGTGGTGGCGCGTTTCATCTCGCCGAGTTCCATAGGCCCGCGCTGGATGCCGCTGGTGGCCTCGTTCTGGGTTTTCTGGCTGCGGCTCGGCATCTACTTCGCGATGGCCGGCGTCGGCATGACGCCGCATCTGGCAGGCGGGGCCTGAGATGGTCAAGCATCAGGTCTTCGCTCTGGTCCTGGGGCTCGCCGTCTTCAACGGCATCTTCTCGCCCCTTGTCCAGCTTGTGGCCGCCTACAGCTTCATGTGGGCGCCGCCGTGGCTGCCGGCGGATCCGTCCATCACGTTCTATCTGTCGAGCCTGATCCTCTCCACGACGACGCTCCTGGTGGCGGGCATCCCGGTCGCCGTGCTCGAACATCTCCTGCCGGCGTCGCGCGAGGCGCCCGGGCCGAACTGGATCTGGGCGCTGGTGTCCCTGGTCCTGTGCTTCCCGGCCTTCGTTCGGCTCTTGCTGATATCCGGCGCGGTGCACTAGCCTCCCCTCAGGAGGTGCGATGGATCGCATCGAGTACCTTGCCGACAGCACGGTTCGCCGCGGTTGCGGCTTCATGCTGTTGGCCGTGCTCACCGTGATGTGGGGTCTGTCCTACGATCTGTTGCTCTGTCTCAAGACGGGCGCGATCCTGATGACGCTGCACTGCGCCGCGCTCGGGATCTTTGCCTACAACGCGCCGAAGCGGAACCACCGGTCGACGGAGCTCTGGGTCCAGTTGAATCGCGGGGCGGACCTTCCCGCTAACTACCCGCCGGCCCAGCTCCTCGAGGTGCTGCGCAAGACCTATCTGCGCTACGCCGAGCTGTCGGGCACGATGGCGCTCGGCCTCGCGATCGGCGCGGCGGTCGTCTGGGTCGTGCGCGGTTAGGCAGCCTCCGTATCTGCTTGTGCGGAAGGATCGCGGCTAAGTGCGAACAAGCCTCTTTCGGCCGATATCTACAAACTTGGAGGGTCCGGCCCTTTCCCAACAGTCATTTTTCCTCATGACTGTGGCGGTGTAGATGACCACGTTAAAATTTAGTCAAGGAAACTGGTGTCTTGGGGCTACGTGGCCGTATCTTCGTCGGGCCGTGGTCGAAGTTCACGGAGTGCCACCGCGCCAGGGACGCGCTGACCAAGTCTGGCCTGTCCTTCACTTCGGTGAAGGGCGACGTCGGTAAACCGGTCGTGGTCACGATCGGCGACAAGAAGCTCGAGGGCTTCGACGCCAAGCAAGGCGGACCCAAGCTCGCCGCCGCCCTCAAGGAGGCCGGCTACTCGGCGGCCGCGGACAAGGTCAAGCTGAACTGGTTCATGGCCGGAGGTGGTCCTCGTGATCATGCTCGTCTGCGTGACCATGGTTTACGGACCGGTGGACGACTGACACGCTGCCTGCAGACAGAAAAGACCGGCGGACCCGCAAGGGCCGCCGGTTTCTTTTTGAGCTTTTGCCGGGCTTCGGTCAGGATCGCGCCATGAACCTCGACGCCATTAAAATCGGCCACCGGCCGCCCGAAGACGTGAATGCCATCATCGAAGTGCCGATCGGCGGCGAGCCCATCAAATACGAGATGGACAAGGCCGCCGGCGCGCTGGTGGTCGACCGCTTCCTCTACACTCCGATGCGCTACCCGGGGAATTACGGCTTCGTGCCGCACACTTTGTCCGACGACGGCGACCCGATCGACGTGCTGGTCGCCAACACCCGCCCCATCATCCCCGGCGCCGTGATCAACGTGCGCCCGATCGGCGTGCTCCGCATGGAGGACGATGGCGGCGGCGACGAGAAGATCATCGCCGTCCCCTCGCCGAAGCTGACGCAGCGCTACGTGCACGTGAAGACCGTCTCCGACCTGCCGGAGATCACGCGCCAGCAGATCGAGCACTTCTTCGTCCACTACAAGGATCTCGAACCCGGCAAATGGGTGAAGCTGCTCGGATGGGGCGACGTCGACGAGGCGAGGCGCCTCATCACGGAAGCGATCGAGCGGGCGAAGCAGAAGCGCTGACGAGCACAGTCTGGTTGGAGAATCCTGGGAGGGAGACCGTGAGGCGTCGCACTGCTTGGGGGGCAATGCTCGCTGCAGGAATGTCCGTGCTGTTTGCCGGCCCGGCGGGCGCGCAGTCGTGGAATTACTATCAGGGAACCTCGAGTTTCTTCGTTCCGTTCGCCGGCGGTGCGATGAACGCGTCGCAGTACGGCTACGGTACCGTCTCGCTCACCTTGAGCTACGGCGCCGTCCTCACGAACACGACGAACTTTGCGATGGATACAGGCTCGACGGGCATTCTCGCTTCGTCGGATCGCTTCATGCCGGGCCCGACCGACACGTTGCTTGGTCAGGGCTCCATCACCTACACGAGCAGTGGTAACATCAACCAGGGTCTCGTCTACATGACGGACGTGGTGATCAATGGCCAGAACGGCCAGACCGCCACGGCCCGCGTGCCGATCCTGCTCGTGACGTCGATCGGATGCGAACCGGCCAAGCAGGCGGCCGGCCAGTGCACGCCCAATCCCAATCCCACGCAGCTCTCCTTCATGGGCGTGGGCTTCGACCGCGGGGCGGCGAATGCCGCGGCCGGCGCGGCCGTTCAGCTTGCGCCCATCGGCAATCCGTTTCTCAATCTCACGGCGATCAACGGCACTGCGGTCCCGGGCGACATGCGTGCGGGCTTCATCATCAGCAATGCCACGACGGACATGCGCACGCCGGGCGTCACCCTGGGTCTCACACCCGCCGCGACGGCCAACTTCGCCTTCGCCCAGCTCGCGCCCAATGGCGCCGCCGCGACCTGCACCCGGCCCATTCCTTCCTGCGGGCTCGCGGGCAACTTCAATCCGACCACGATGACCGTGACCGCCAACGGCGCGTCGGCCACGGGCAGCGTGCTGCAGGATACCGGCATCAACTACATGTTTCTGACGCCGCCGGCCGGCAGTGGCCTGGTGGCGGGCGAGCAGTCGTACGCGCCGAGCGGGACGTCGATCCAGATCTCGCTGCCGGGCCAGGCGACCGCTGCGACATATCAGTTTGTCGTCGGCCAATCCGGCACGCCGCCCAACCTGCTGATGCCGGTCGATGTCCAGCTCGTATCGGGCGACACCTATGTCAACACCGGACGACAGTTCTTCTTCGGTTTCGATTACCTGTACGACCCCTATGGCGGCTTCGTCGGCTATCGCTGGAACCGCGAAATCGCCGATCAGTATGGCTCGGTCTCGCCGATGCTCGCCCTGCAGGGCGGCCTGGCTCTGGACAACGGGTTCTGGTCGAATTTCCCCACCTACCTGATGGACGCGACGACTCTGGACCAGACAGGCTCCGGCACGCTCGCGGGCGACATCAGCGGACCGGGCAGCCTGACCCTCGCGAGTGGCGCGATGACCTTGTCGGGGTCCAACAGCTATACCGGAGGCACCGTCGTCAACGGAGGTGTCCTCGATATCGGCGTGGCGGGTGCCCTGCCTGCCGGCGGCGCCCTCACGATCAACGGCGGCCGGTTCAGGCTCAACGGCCACAGCCAGACGATCGGCGACCTGTCGGGCACCGGCGGCGTGCTCGACATGGGCAGCGGCCGGCTCACGATCTATGGCACGGGCAGCAGCACGCTCGCTTCCATCGTCACCGGCAGCGGCGGGCTTACGCTGGGCAGCGGCAACCTCGCGCTGTCGGGCAACAACACCTACACCGGCCTCACGGAGGTGCTGGGCGGCGGTCTCTCGGTCGACGGCCGCATCACCAGCGATGTCGCGGTCGGCGCCGCCGGCGCCCTGGGTGGCGCGGGCAGGATTGTCGGCAACGTGATGAACCGCGGCGCACTGGCGCCGGGCAACTCGATCGGCGCGCTGAGCGTCACCGGCAACTACAGTCAGACCGGCGGCACCTATCAGGCCGAGGTCAACGCCTCGCGCCAGAGCGACAGGCTGAATGTCACGGGCACGGCGACGATCGGAGCCGGCAGCTCGGTGCTCGTCGTGCCGCAGGCCGGCACCTACGCGCCGCGCACGGCCTACACGCTTCTCAACGCGACGGGCGGCGTCAGCGGCACCTATGACTCGGTCGCCACCGCCCTGCCGTTCCTGCAGCCGAGCCTCAGCTACGATGCCAGCAATGTCTATCTCAGCCTCCAGATAGGCGGCTTCGCACGCGGCGCCCTGACGCCGAACCAGGCGGCGGTGGGCGCGGTCCTCGATGCCACGGCGGCCAACGCGACGGGCGACTACGCGACCGTCATCGGCGCGTTGTCGACGCTTTCGGCACAGCAGGGCCAGGCGGTGATGAACGCGATCAGCGGCCAGAACTACTCGGGCTTCTCCAGTTCGATGGTGCAGGGCACCCAGCTCTTTCTGGGCAACTTCGCCGGACAGGCGGGCGGGGTCGGCAGCCTGGGGGGTACGAGCCGTGTCGCGCTGGCCGAAGCCTGCGACGTCGCCTGCGATACGACGTCACCGGCGCTGTGGGGCGCGTGGGGTGGTGCGCTGGGCGGGCTCGGCACGATCAGCAACGGGGGCAGCAACGGGGGCAGCAACGGGGGCGCCAACAGCGGCGCGCTCACCTACAACGTGACCGGTTTCGCGGGCGGCCTCGATCGGCTCGTGGCGCAGGGACTCCGGATTGGCGCCACGATCGGATACCAGAACGCCAACCAGTGGGTGGGCGGCTTCAGCGGCAGCGGCAACTCGAACACGTTCCAGGCGGGCCTCTACGCCAACCACAGCGAGGGCCGGGTCTACGCCGACGCCATCGCGGGCTACGCCTACTCAGCCAACCAGATGTGGCGCAGCATCGTGATCCCGGGCCTGGCGCCGCGCACCGCCTACGGCCTCACCGGCGCCAACCAGGTCTATGGCCAGGTCGAGACCGGCTACCGCTTCGACCTCGGCGGCCTCGCCGAGGCGTTCGTCACGCCGTTCGTGCGGCTGCAGGCCTATACCGGCACCCAGAACGCCTTCACCGAGGCGGGGGCGGGGTCGCTCAATCTCTCGGTGGCGCAGCAGACGACGAACTCGTTGCGCACGGTGCTGGGGGCGCAGCTCGGCGGCTCGATGGACCTGGGCTGGCGCGATCGGCTGGCGATGAAGGTGAGGTTGGGCTGGAGCCACGAATATGCCGACACGGCTCGGCCGGTGACGGCCTCTTTCGCTGGGGCCCCGGCCGCGCCGTTCACGACCTACGGCGTGGCGCCGCAGCGCGACGGCGTGGTGCTGGGTCTGGCGGCGACGACTGCAGTTGCCGAGGCGACGTCGCTCTACCTCCGCTACGAGGGCGAGGTTTCCGGACAGGACAATGCCCACGCCTTCACGGCCGGCTTCCGCATGAAATGGTAGAGGCGCTATCGAGGCTTGCCGTTCGCGACCAGTGCCCTATATCCAGCGCCGGAAAGCACCCAGCGTGAGGACTCCAAGGCAATGAACGGCGAAGGTTCGGCGGCCCAGGGCGGCCCGGAAAAGCACCAGTTTCAGGCTGAAGTGGCCGAACTGCTCAACCTGATGATCCACTCGGTCTATTCCGAGACGGACGTCTTCCTGCGCGAGCTGGTGTCGAACGCCTCCGACGCCTGCGACAAGGTCCGCTACGAGGCCATCGCCCGGCCGGAGCTTCTGGCCGGCGACGAGCGGCTGGCCATCCGGATCAAGCCCGACGCAGAGGCCAAGACGCTCACCATTGCCGACAACGGCGTCGGCATGGACCGGCAGGAGCTGATCGACAATCTCGGCACCCTGGCGCGTTCCGGCACCAAGGCATTCCTGAAGGGACTGAAGGATGCAAAGGAAGGGCTCGGCCTGATCGGCCAGTTCGGCGTCGGCTTCTACGCCGCCTTCATGGTGGCTGACCGCATCGAGGTGACGAGCCGCCGCGCCGGGTCCGACGAGGCGTGGACCTGGACCTCCGCCAGCGGCGCCGGCTTCGAGGTCGCGCCCGCCACGCCGGAGCACGCGGCGCGTGTGCCTCGCGGCACGGAGATCGTGCTGCACCTCAAGGAAGACGCGGCACGATATCTCCAGCCCTATGAGCTGGAGCGCATCGTGCGGACCTATTCCGATCATGTGCTGTTCCCGATCGAGTTGATCGACGACAAGGGCGAGGCGCGGCAGGTCAATGCCGCGAGTGCGCTGTGGCAGCGCTCGAAGTCCGAAGTGAGCCCCGAGGACTACACGCAGGCCTATCGCTCGCTCGCCATGGCGTTCGACGAGCCGGCGCTGACGCTGCACTACAAGGTCGAGGGACGGCAGTCCTATGCGGTGCTGCTGTTCGTGCCGAGCACACCGCCGTTCGATCTCACCGACCCGGCGCGCAAGGGGCGGGTGAAGCTCTACGTCCGCCGCGTCTACATCACCGACGATGCCGAGCTTCTGCCGGCGTATCTGCGCTTCGTGCGCGGCGTCGTCGACAGCGAGGACCTGCCGCTCAACCTGTCGCGGGAGATGCTGCAGAACAATCCGCAGGTCCGTCAGATCCGGTCCGGCCTGGTCGGACGCGTCCTGTCCGAACTGGAAAGCACCGCCGCCCGGGATGCGGAGGCCTACGGCAAGATCTGGCAGACTTTCGGCTCCATCCTCAAGGAAGGACTGTACGAAGACCACGAGCGGCGAGCGCAACTCCTCGGCCTGGCGCGCTTTGCGTCGACCGCGGGCGACGCGCCGCGATCGATCAAGGAATATGTGGCCGAGCTGAAGCCGAACCAGACCGAGATCTATTATCTCGTCGGCGACAGCCTGGAGCGCCTGAAGTCCAATCCGAAGCTGGAAGCGGCGAAGGCGCGCGGCATCGAGGTGCTGCTGCTGACCGACCCGGTCGACGCCTTCTGGACGACCATGCCGCAGGAGTTCGACGGCAAGCCGCTCAAGTCGCTTAGCCAGGGAGAGGTCGATTTCGGCCTGATCCCCGTGGTCGACGAGGACGGGACGAAGGATGCCGGCACCGATGCCGGGGACGATGACGCTATCCTCGCGGCTGCGAAGGAGGCCCTGGGCGACAAGGTCGCCGAGGTGCGCGCCTCGACGCGCCTCACCGAAAGCGCTTCGTGCCTGGTGGCGAGCGCGCAGGGCAGGGACCGCGAACTCGAGCGTCTTCTGGAACGGCAGAATCGCGGCAGCGTCACCAAGCCGGTCCTCGAACTCAACATGAAGCACGCGATGGTCAAGGCGCTGGGGACCGCGAAGAAGGAAGACCGCGCCCACGATGTCGAAGATCTTGCGAACCTGCTGCTCGACGAGGCCTGCATCCTCGACGGCGAGATCCCGTCCGATCCCGCCGCCTTCGCCCGCCGCCTCAACGGCTATGTCGTGCGGGCCTTGCGGGGAAGCGTCTAGGCGAGCCGCCATAAGACATTCCGTTTCGGCTTGCAGTGGACCCGCGCCGAATGCGCTTGTCGACCAACGCACCGTGCCTGAATGCTTTCGTCACAGTCGACAAGAACTGAATGTGACGGAGGAAACACCATGTCCACGAACGGAATCATGCGGCGCCGCACCTTCCTAGGTGCCGCAGCTGCGGGCACGCTGGCCGCGCCGTCGATCGGTCGCGCCCAAGCCTGGCCGTCCAAGCCGGTGCGCGTGGTCAACGCCTACAGCGCCGGCGGGACCGCGGACGTCGTCTGCCGCATCTACTGCCAGGCGCTGGGCGAAAAGCTTGGCCAGAGCTTCACCGTCGACAACAAGCCGGGTGCGGCGGGCACAATCGCCGCCCAGATCGTGGCGCGCGCGCCCAACGACGGCTACACGCTGCTCTACGATGCCACCGCCCAGTCGGTGAACCCGTCGCTGTTCGCGGGCAAGCTGACCTACGACACGCAGCGCGATCTCCTGCCGATCGCCCAGACGATGGTGACGCCGGTCACCCTGGTGCGCAACGCGCAGTTCCCCGCCAAGACGATCCCCGAGTTGATTGCGCTGGCGAAGAGCAAGCCGGGCACGCTCGACTGCGCCTCGACCGGGATCGGCACGGTGCAGCATGTCTCGCTCGAACTGCTGAACCAGAAGGCCGGCATCAAGATCAACCACGTGCCCTACAAGGAAATGGGCTCGGTCCGGAACGACCTGTTCGCCGGCCGTATCCCGCTGCTGTTCAGCAACGTTCCCGGCACCGTGGCACTTCTCACCTCCAAGGACGTGACCTGCATGGCGCACACCGGCCCCAAGCCGGTGGAGGTGCTGCCGGGCGTCCCGGCGATCTCGGAGGTCCTGCCGGGCTTCGAGACCTGGGAATGGAACGGCCTGTTCGCGCCCGCAGGCACCGACCCCGCCCTGATCTCGCGCCTCAATGGCGAGATCAACGCCGTCATGAAGATGGAGAGCGTGGCGAAGCGGCTGGCCGGGCTGGGCGCGCTGACGCAGTCCAACACGGTCGTCGAGTTCACGGCGTTCCGGGAGAAGCAGATCGCCTTCTTCGCCGAGATGGTGAAGAGCGCCGACATCCGCATCGAATAGGTGAGCCATGGCTGAAGACGATCCGCTGCTGGGCCATGGGCGCCAGATCATCGTGCGCGAGGATTGGCTGCGCCTGACCGGGGAGCCCATCCTCGAGCCCGGCCTGCCGATCGTCGATCCGCATCACCATCTCTGGGAGCGCGCCGGCGGCCATTCCTACCTGCTGCCGCAGTTGCTGGCCGACGCGGCCAGCGGCCACGACATCCGTGCGACCATTTTCGTCCAGTGCGGCGAGATGTATCGCGCCTCGGGGCCGGTCGAGGAGCAGTCCCTCGGCGAGACCGAGTTCGTCACCGGCGTCGCGGCGGTGAGCGCAAGTGGTCGCCACGGGCCGACCCGCGCCTGCGCCGGGATCATCGGCATGGTCGACCTCTCGTTGGGCGACCGGGTCGAGCCCTTGCTGGAGGCGCATCGCGCGGTCGCGGGCGGACGCTTCTGCGGCATCCGCAATCGCACGGCGTGGCATCCGTCGCCGGACGTCACCTCCAACCTGGTGATGAAGCCGCCGGGACCGCTGGAGCATCCGTCCTTCGCCGACGGTGCGCGGCGGCTGGCGAAGCAGGGGCTGCCGCTCGATGTCTGGGCCTATCACACGCAGCTCCCGCACGTCGTGAAGCTGGCGCAGGCCGTGCCCGAGCTGACCCTCGTCGTCGATCACGTCGGGGGCCCGCTGGGCATCGGTCCGTTCCGCGGCAAGCAGGCCGAGGTCTATCCGGAGTGGAAGCAGCGTATGATGGAACTGGCGGCGCTGCCCAACGTGCGGGTGAAGCTCGGCGGCCTCACCATGTTCGTGAACGGCTTCGACTTCCACAGGAGGCCGAAGCCGCCCGGCTCTGAGGAGCTGGCGAAGACCTGGGCGCCTTATATCGAGCCCTGCATCGAGGCGTTCGGCGTCGACCGCTGCATGTTCGAAAGCAACTTCCCGGTCGACAAGGGCCAGTGCAGCTACCCGGTCCTGTGGAACGCCTTCAAGCGCCTGACGGCGACGGCCAGCACGGCCGAGAAAACGGCCCTCTACAGCGGCACCGCGATGCGCACCTACGGCCTCGACCGCCTGCCTGCGGCGCTGGTGGTTGATCTCCAGGCAAGATAGCGATCCGCGTCACGCCACCTTTGGCGTGACCTTCGCGACCTTGAACGGCCGCTGGACGCCGTCGTGCTCGGTGACGGAGACGTATTCGCCGACGACGAACCTGTGGGTGTCGAACCGGAAGATCGGCTCGTCGTCATCGTCTCCCGGCT
>JABMNB010000450.1 GCA_013205335.1 Rhodospirillales bacterium | reverse complement strand
TTCCGCGCACCGTCCTCGCTCACCAGTCCCTTTCTCCCCGCGTAGAGCCCCAGAAGGACGACAAAAGCCACCGGCACCAGGGCAGTGAGCAGGAGCGAGATCATTTCTTCTTATTCCTCAGCTGAGTGCCGGGCACGTGGGAACGAGGCTGGTTCGACATGATTCCCCTCCCCTGCGGGGGAGGGGAGAAACATGAAGGCCTATTCGGTGGCGACGTAGGGCCGAACCATCTTTCTCGGGTCGACGACCTTGTCGAACTCGGCTTCTGTCACGAAGCCCAGCTTCAGGGCAGCGGCCTTCAGCGTCAGGTCGTTGTCCATGGCGTAGTGGGCGATCTTGGAAGACTTGTCATAGCCAATCACTGGCGCCAGCGCGGTCACCAGCATCAGCGAGCGATCGACGTACTCCTTGATCTTCTTGAGGTTGGGCTTGGTGCCTTCCACAAGGAACTTCCGGAAGTTGGTACAGCCGTCGGTCATCAGCGTGATCGAGTGCGTGATGTTGTAGATCATCAGTGGCTTGTAGACGTTCATTTCCAGATATCCGCCGGCGCCGCCCATGCCCACGGCAACATCGTTGGCCATCACCTGGACGGCCAGCATTGTCAGCGCCTCGCACTGGGTCGGGTTGACCTTGCCGGGCATGATCGAGGAGCCGGGCTCGTTCTCAGGGATTTGCAATTCGGCGAAACCGGCGCGCGGGCCGCACGACATCAGGCGGATATCATTGGCGATCTTATAGAGCGACACCGCGAGCGTCCGTAGCGTACCAGAGAGCTGGACCAGCGCGTCGTGCGAACCCTGCACCGTGAACTTGTTTGGCGCAGACACGAACGGCAACCCGGTGAGCTTGGCGATCTCGGCGGCCGCCTCTTCGGCGAAGCCGGGAGCGGCATTTATGCCGGTGCCGACGGCTGTGCCGCCGAGGGCCAGGCGGTAGACGCCCTTCAGGCAGTCCTGCAGACGTTCGAGATCGTCGGCCAGCATGCCGGCATAGCCCGACCATTCCTGGCCGAGCGTGATCGGCGTCGCATCCTGCATGTGGGTGCGGCCGATTTTCACAATGTCGTCCCATTCGCTGGCCTTGGCGGCGATCGCATCGTGCAGCGCCTGCACCGCCGGCACCAGTCGTTCGGTCACGTTCACCGCCGCGGCGACATACATTACCGAAGGGAACGAATCATTGGACGACTGGGACATGTTGACGTGGTCGTTGGGGTGTACCGGCGCCTTGCTCCCGACCGGCGTGCCGGCGATTTGGCAGCAGCGGTTCGAAATCACCTCGTTCACGTTCATGTTGAACTGCGTGCCGCTGCCGGTCATCCAGACGTGCAGCGGGAACATGTCGTGATGCTGGCCGGCCAGGATCTCATCGCAGACTTGCACGATGAGCTTGTGTTGCTCGTCACCCAGCCGTTTGCCGTCGTGGTTGGCATTGGCCGCTGCTTTTTTCAGTGTCGCGTAGCCGGTCACCATCTCGCGAGGAATCAGGTCGCGGCCGATGCTGAAATGCTCGAGCGAGCGTTGCGTCTGCGCGCCCCATAGCTTGTCGGCGGGAACGCTCACCTCGCCCAAGCTATCCGTTTCCTTGCGAAAATCTGTCACGCGCCACCTCTGTTGTTGTCGCCGTTCCTTGCCAAATACGGCGCTCATGTCCGCAAGCCCTTATAGTACCCCCAAAGTGGGCGCAGCAAACGGCGGTTGCGGCTCCGGAAGAAGTGATCGAAGGTTCGGCAAAGATGAATGCCGTCAGTTGACCGGCTCATATGCCGACCATCTCTTCTGAAAGTTTACTGCGTCACACGTCCGCCAGCGGCGTTTCTTTTCCTAACAGGAAGTAGCGAGTTGGCTCTTCTTGATCGATTTTCAGGACGGGGACTCTTTCTTCCGCCTGACGGTCCAAGCAAGCGGCTCGAAGTAGAGGGCCGATACCGAGCCCAACCCGGCGCGCTTCTTTGCAAAATGCGAATCCGCGAGAGATCGAAGTCTTCGGCTTTGCATTTTGCAAAGACGAGGGGTGCCGAATATCGCTGAAACCCTTATCCTGCATATGTTCGCCCTTGGCACAGACGGTGCACCCCCGATCCCGAACGTCAAACAGGGGAAACGAATGAACATCCGATCGACCGTCACAGCCGTGGTACTTTCCGTCGCAGTCATCGCCTTCGCGCTGCCGGCATGGGCGCAGGCCTTTCAGGTCGGTGTCCTGCCCAACCTCAGCCCGCGCGTTCTTCTCACCAACTACAGGCCGCTGCGCGATCATCTCTCCGCAGCCCTCGGCATGCCCGTCGAGATCGCAACGGCACCCGATTTCCGCACCTTTCAGGCGCGCACCCTGGCCGGCGAATACGATCTCGTGGTGACGGCGGCCAATCTGGGCCGGATCGCCCAGCTGGACGCGGGACTGACTCTTATAGCGGGATTTGAGCCGCCCATTCCGGCCTTGCTGGTGACGCTCAAGGCCGCGGCGGCTCCCTCGATCGAGGCCCTGCGCGGCAAGGCGCTCGCGGTGTCCAACCCGCAGTCTCTGGTTGTCCTCGCCGGCAAGAACTGGCTGCGGCAGCGCGGACTTTCGGCGGGCACCGACTACGAGCTGGTCTGGACCCGCAACGAGGACAGCCTCGCCCAGGCGCTGACCTCGGGCAGCGCACCGCTGGCCATGATGAGCGCCGGCGAACTGCGCGCCATCCGTCCTGAGATCGCCGAACGCCTGTCGGTGATGGATGAATTCGCCAAGCTGCCGAACTTCCTGCTGCTGCAGGGACGCGCCATGTCGGCGGAAAGGGTTGCTGCGCTCACGGCGGCCCTGATG
>JABMNB010000449.1 GCA_013205335.1 Rhodospirillales bacterium | reverse complement strand
TTCGTGGTGGGCTGCAACGGTTCGGGCGTGTCGATGATGCCGTTCCTCGGCAACGCCATGGGCCAATCGATCGCCGGTCGCCTGCATGGCAAGGTGCCCTTTGCCGCGACTGAGCTGCCGCCCATTCCGCTCTATTCCGGCAAGCCGTGGTTCCTGCCGGTGATCGGTGGCGCTTTCCGCACCCTGGACTATTTCGACGAGAAGATCAGATGAGCGCCTCGCTCTTCTCTGGCACCTATCAAGAGGCGCGTCAGCGCTTCCTGGAAGCCGCGCGCCGAGCCGACACAGCCGTTCAGCATCACGTCCATCCGCTGAAGGGCGCCGCGGGTGAGGAGATCGGCACCGACACGGCCCTGCTCGGCCCGTCCGACGCCGACAAGCTGTTCATCGTGAGTTCCGGCACGCATGGCCCGGAAGGCTTCTCGGGTTCGGCCTGTCAGCTGGCAATTCTGAACGACGAGCTGGCGAAGCGCGCGGCCGATCGCGGCATCGCCCTGCTGCTCATTCATGCGGTCAATCCGTTCGGCTTCTCCCACCTGAAGCGGACGAACGAAGACAACATCGACCTCAACCGCAACTTCAACGACTTCGCAGCGCCCTATCCGGACAATCCGGTCTACGAGCAGATCCACGACCTGCTGGTGCCAAAGGCCTGGCCGCCGTCCCCGGAGAACGAGCAGCAACTCGGGGCGGCAATGGCGCGCCTGGCCGGCCAGCGCAATCCCGGCGTCTCCAGCGGCCAGGCCAGACACGCCGACGGGCTCTTCTACTGCGGCACCGCACCGGCCTGGAGCAATCACACGATCCGCTCGATCCTGCGCACCCATGGCACGAAGCGCCGCCACATCGCGTGGATCGATGTTCATACCGGCCTCGGCCCCTATGGCCATGGCGAGAAGATCTTCGGCCGTCATTCCGAAGCGACGACGAAGCGTGCCCGGGCCTGGTGGGGCAGCGACCTGATCGTCAGCACGGCGACGGAGTCGGTCTCGCCGCGCACGTTCGGTCACATCACCGGTTGCGCGCCCGAGGAATGCCCCGGCGTCGCGATCACGCCGACGACACTGGAATATGGCACCGTGCCCAACCCGGTCGTGCGCGGCGCGCTGCGCGGCGAGGCTTGGCTGGCTGGCCATCCCGACGCGCCCGAGCCTGTGGCGCGGGCCATTCGACGATCGGTGCGCGACGCCTTCTACGTCGATGCCGACGACTGGAAAGGCATGATCCTCGGCCAGTTCCGCGCGCTCGCCCTGCAGACGATCAACGGCCTCGCGGCCGAACAATAAGGAAGGAAACGCCCCATGAAGCTTCGCCACCTCCTTGCTGCCATCGCCACGCTCGCCTTCGCCACCCCGGCGGCGGCGCAGTCGACAATCAAGATCGTCATGCATTCCGATCTCAAGATCCTCGACCCGATCTGGGCGTCGGCGCAGATCAGCCGGACCCACGGCTATCTCGTCTATGACACGCTGTTCGGCCTCGACGGTGATCTGAAGCCGCAGCCGCAGATGGTGAACAGCTGGACCGTCGATCCGGCAGGCCTCGTCTATACCTTCACCCTGCGTGACGGGCTCAAATGGCATGACGGCGTGACGGTCAGCGCCGAGGATTGCATCGCCTCGCTCAAGCGATGGGGCAGCCGCGACCCGGTCGGCCTCAAGCTGATGGCCAACGTCAAGGAACTGACGGCACCCGACGCGAAGACGATCCGCCTCGAGCTCTCCCGGCCTTATGGCCTCGTGATCGAGTCGCTCGCCAAGCCGGCCGGGATCGTGCCGTTCATGATGCCCAAGCGCGTCGCCGAGGCGCCGGCCACCCAGCAGATCAAGGACCCGACCGGCTCCGGCCCCTTCATGTTCAAGGCCGACGAATGGCGGCCCGGCGACCGCGTCGTGTATGTGAAAAACCCGAACTATGTGCCGCGCGCCGAGCCGCCGGCGAACTTCGCGGGCGGCAAGGTCGCCAAGGTCGACCGGGTCGAATGGATGTCGATCGCCGATCCCCAGACCGCGGTGAACGCGCTGGAGAACGGTGAGGTAGATGCGCTCGAATCGGTGGCGCACGACCTGCTGCCGCTGGTCGAGAAGCGGCGCGGCATCGAGGTGCAGCGCGGCGCCTATGCCAGTCAGTATGCGCTGCGGCCCAACTGGCTCCATCCGCCGTTCAACGATCCGCGGATGCGACTCGCGCTGGGCTACGCCGTCGACCAGAAGGGCTTCCTGGAGGCCGCCGTGGGCGATCCCAAGTTCTGGCATCTCTGCAAGACCTACTATGGCTGCGGCACACCGCTCGCCTCCGACACGGGCACGTCGGGCTTGCTCGAGGGCAACGTCGAGAAGGCGAAAGCGCTTCTCAAGGAAGCGGGCTACGACGGAAGGCCGATCGTGCTGCTGCAGGTGACCGACCTGGCCTCCCTCGTCAATCTCGGCCCGGTTGCGAAGGCGCAACTCGAACGGGTCGGCTTCAAGGTCGACATGCGGCCGGCCGACTGGCAGACGCACCTCGCGCGCGTCATGCGCAAGGAGCCGCCGGAGGATCGCGGCTGGAACGTCACCCTGTCGAGCACGGGCGTCATCGACGTGGTGAACCCGATCACCTCGCTGTTCCTCAACTCCGCCTGCGACAAGGCCTCCGCGGGCTGGTCGTGCGACCAGCGGATCGAGGCGATGCGCGAAGCCTTCGCGCTGGAGCCGGATGCGGCCAAGCGCCGGGCCATCGCCGAGGAGATCCAGGCGCGTGCCATGGAAATCGGCACGCACTATCCGCTCGGCGAGTGGTACAGCGCCTCGGCCGTCAGCGCCCGCACGAAGGGCTGGATCCGCCCACCCTCGACGACCGCCTTCTGGAACGTCGAGATCGCAAAGCGCTGAGGCCGGCAGGCGCTACTTCTTCTGGGCGCCGGGCAGGAAGTCGTCGAGCGGCACGCCGAAACTGTTCAGCGCCCACGAGACGAGATTGTACTGGCCGACCGTGAAGACGGCATCCATGAGCTGCTCGGTCGAATAGGTCTTCGACAGCGTGGCCCAGGTCGCGTCCGAGGCGACGGAGTTCTCGTGGAGATCGTCGGCGAGCTGCATCAGCGCCGCCTCGTGCTCGCTCCAGCCCTTGGCCTGGGGCCCTTCCTTGATGTTCGCGATGTCGGCATCGCTCACGCCGCCCTTTTTTGCGATCAGCTCGTGCTGGGCAAACTCATATTCGGCCTGGTTCAGCCAGCCGATCCGCAGGATCAGCAGCTCGCGATCGCGGAACGGCAGCGTCTGCTTGGACAGGATATGGCCGGCGAAGGGCGTCCAGCGCTTGGTCAAGGCGGGATGGTTGGCCATCACCTTGAAGATGTTGAACACCTGGCCATTCATGGCGTTCTTCTCGATGGCCTCGCGATCCTCGGCCTTCATGGTCGAGAGGTCACGCATCGGAATCCGTTGCCTGCGCTTGATCACTGCTTTCCTCCTTGT
Source organism: Rhodospirillales bacterium (assembly GCA_013205335.1). Lineage (GTDB taxonomy): Bacteria > Pseudomonadota > Alphaproteobacteria > Reyranellales > Reyranellaceae > Reyranella. Next base: position 4,156 of record JABMNB010000449.1, on the reverse strand, counting down.
CGATCTTGATCCGGGTCGGTCCTGTTTGGACTAACGCTGCATCAAGCGATCGACAAGGCGAAAGGCACTACTCGGCGCGCAGGCTTTCGCGCGGCGGCTGAAGCTTCGCCGCGGCAAGCCGCGCCTGGCCTGGCGTATTGAACTGGTGACCATCGAGTTCGAAGAAGGGGCGGGAGAAGGCGTGGAAGCGGAAGCCATTGCCTTCCTTGAGAACGACACCCGCGGGCTTCCCCCAGATTTCGACGACGAAGGGCTCGGGCATGGCGCGGTCTCCTTCCGGCTGAGGTATCTGCGATCCGTCCTGAGGTGGTGTCGGCATGTCGGGAAGGCAATGATCAGGATTGTCGAAAAATCAGAGGCTCGCAGCAGACCCTTCGCGTACGGCATCAATATGGCGATTGCGTTTTTCCACGCTGGTGCTGCGGGCATCATTGCTTAACAATGACACTCGAATGTCACGCCCCCTCACTCGCTCCCGCTTCATGGGCCTCGCCGGCGCCGGCCTGCTCCTCGCGGGGCATGCTGTAGCGCAGACGGGAGTCCGTATGCATCAACGCAGGATCCCTACCTCGGGCGAGTTGCTGCCCGTCGTCGGCGTCGGCACGTGGCGCACGTTCGACGTCGGCGCCAAGCCGGAGGACCGCGCCCCGCTTGCAGAGGTGCTGCGGCTGCTGTTCGAGGCCGGCGGATCGGCGATCGACACGTCACCGATGTACGGTTCGGCCGAGGCGGTGGTCGGCGATCTGTTGGCCGCCGCCAATGCGCGCGCCAAGGCCTTCATCGCCACCAAGGTCTGGACCACGGGCCGCGACGCCGGCATCGCGCAGATGCGCAACTCGCTGCGGCTTCTCAAGACCGACCGCATCGACCTGATGCAGATCCACAATCTCGTCGACTGGCGTGCCCATATGCCGACGCTGCGCGCCTGGAAGGCGGAGGGCCGTATCCGCTATCTCGGCATCACGCATTACACGCAGAGCGCCCACGGCGAACTCGAAAGCGTGATGCGCACCGAGAAGTGGGACTTCGTGCAGCTCAACTACGCGCTCGACGATCGCGCGGTCGAACGGACGCTGCTGCCGCTGGCCGCCGAGCGCGGCATCGCGGTGATCGTGAACCAGCCGTTCGGCGGCGGCGGGCTCCTGCGCAAGCTATCGAGCCGCAAGCTGCCGGACTGGGCCGGCGAAATCGGCGTCACGAGCTGGGCGCAGCTCCTGCTGAAGTTCGTGCTGGCGAACCCTGCCGTCACCTGCGTCATTCCCGGCACCGGCAAGCCCGCGCACATGACGGACAATCTGCAGGCCGGCTTCGGCGTCTATCCCGACGCGGCGCTTCTCAAGAGAATGCTCGCCGAGATTTCCGTCTGACGCGCAACGTCGCTTTATCCTTCCGTGTCACACGCCACGTTCGTTGCCCCACGCCAGCACGTGCAGCTGCGGCAGCACGGTCGCGTCGAACCAGCGGTCCTGTGCCACACGGTCAACCAGCCAGCGGAAGCGGGCCATGAGGCCCGGCTGGTCGACGCCGCCTAGCCCAGCCTCGTTGGGTTCGCCGGGCGTATGGTTGCCGACCGACAGATAAACCGGGAGTGAGGGATGCCGCGCGGCGGCGGCTCGGGCGAAGGCGTAATCCGCGTGGTCGAACACCGCGACCTTGAGCACCGTCTGCGGACGTCCGTCTGCGGTGGCGAGGCAGCGGTCGAAAGCATTCCATTCGGTCGCCATGCCGGACGAAGGCGGCTTGGGCGAGAGGATGAGATGGTCGAGCGTGGCGAACCAGTCGGCGGCGACGCTGCCCTGGGTTTCCATCGCGAAGCGATGGCCACGCGCATGGCCTTGCTCGATGAGCGGCCCCAGCGGCTGGATCGCGGGATTGCCGCCCGAGATCGTCACCAGCACCGGCACGCCGCCGGTCAGCTCTGCGACCTTCGCGAGGATCGCTTCGGGCGTCATCGGCAACCAGTCGTGGCGGTATTCCGGCAGCACGGCATAGAGCGTGTCGCACCAGCTGCAGCGATAGTCGCAGCCGCCGGTGCGGACGAAGACGGTGGGCTTGCCGATCAGCGCGCCCTCGCCCTGCACGGTGGGCCCGAAGATCTCCGAGATGCGGATCGTGCTCATGGCTGCACGGCACCGAGATCGTTGATGCTGTCGTCGGCGCGCTGCCACCAGCACGAACCGAGGCACCGGGGCAATACGTCAACGGGATCGCCCGTGAGCGTGACGGCATTGGTCGGTGTCTCCTCGACCGTCAGCTCGACGCAGTGCAGGTCGGCGCCATCGGCGGCGAGGAAGGCGTTGAGCTTCGCCATGAAGCAGGCGGCCAGCATCTCTGTCGTCGGATCGCCGGGCGTCACCAACAGGCGCGCCAGCCTCTCCGACTCATGCGCGCGAAACCAGTCGATCATCGGGTCGCGCTCGCCGAGCTGGAAGGCGTGATCGACCCGTTCGTCGATCCAGCGATGCCAGCGCGCCTTGGCCTGCTCGAACGGCGCCACCATGTTGGCGGAGCCGTCGAGACGCTGCGGCGCGACAGGCTGGATGCGGGCGATCACCTGTTCGTTGTGACCGTGGGGAATGGCGCATTTGCCGGCGGGATCGGCGATCAGCCGATGCGCCATGCTGTAACGCCGGGTGAAGACGAGGCTGAACATCAGCCGCGTGCTCCCGGCACGTAGACGATCATCTGGGGCTCCTGTTTTGACCGGGTGGGACTACGACCGGGACGACGCGGGGCGCCGACGGGGCCGTTCTGCCCCAGCTCGGCGCCCGGGGAAAGCCGGGTGGACGCGGCATGGTGACCGGCAGCACACTCCTGCCGCCCGGCTTGCGGGCATGGGGGAGACCGAGATGATGAACCTGCTGTTCGGGTTCCAGGGACGCATCAACCGCGCGCGCTTCTGGTACGTGCATATCGGCGTGGTGATCGCCCAGATCGTCGTCTTCTCGCTCGCCGGGGGCGCCGCTCTCCTGCAAGGCGACCCGCGGGCAATGGCGAATTCGGCCAGCGCGACCGGTCTCATGACCTCGCTGCTGTTCATACCGATCTTCTGGATCAGCATCGCCCTTGCGGTGAAGCGCTACCACGACCTCGGCAAGTCGGGCTGGTGGATTTTCATCGTCTTCGTCCCGCTGATCGGCGCGATATGGTTCCTGATCGAGGTCGGCTTCCTGCCCGGCACGAGGGGCCCCAACCAGTACGGCGCCGATCCGCTGGCCGCCTGAAGTCCGCTCAATCGGTCGTGGCCGTGTCGCGGCACGTCGCCTATTCTCAGCCCCTTCTCGAATGACCGGGCGACGCGCCCTTTCCCGAACGGAGACACCGTGCAGACGACGCCGCTTTCGAAAGAGCTCAAGGACACCCTGTCGAAGATCACCACGGCCAGCATCACGACGATCCTGCTGAAGAAGGGGCTGCGCAACGTCTGGATGCGCGGCACGCGGCCGATCAAGGCGGGCCAGGGCCGGCTCGTGGGACGCGCCTTCACGCTGCGCTTCGTGCCGGCGCGCGAGGATCTCGCCACGCCGGCGAGCTGGTCGTCGCCGATCTCGACCCGCGCCGCCATCGAGGCGATGCCCGAGGGCGCGATCGTCGTGGCCGACGCGATGGGCGTCACCGATGCCGGCATCTTCGGCGACATCCTGTGCGCGCGCATGGTGAAGAAGAACGTCGCGGGCCTGATCACCGACGGCGTGGTGCGCGACATCGCCGGCGTGCTGGGCACCGGCCTGCCGGTCTGGTGCCAGGGCGCCGCGGCGCCGCCCTCGGTCGCCGGCCTCACCTTCGTGAGCTGGCAGGAGCCGATCGGCTGCGGCGGCGTGGCGGTGTTCCCCGACGACGTGGTGGTGGTCGACGATGACGGCGCGGTGCTGATCCCGCAGGCGCTCGTCGAAGCGGTCGCCCAGGAAGGCACCGAGCAGGAGCGGCTCGAAGGCTGGATCATGTCGGAGGTCGAGCGCGGCGTGGCGCTGCCCGGCCTCTATCCGCCGAACGACGAGGCCAAGGTGCGTTACGCTGCGACCAAGAAGTAGGGCGCGGGCAACGGAGGCCGGCCCATGAAGGTGTTGCGCATGCTGGCCTTCGCCGTGACGGGGGCGCTGCTGTCGGCGGCGGCCTGGTCGCAGGCCGGCCGCCAGCCGGTCGACTGGTCCACCGT
>JABMNB010000448.1 GCA_013205335.1 Rhodospirillales bacterium | reverse complement strand
TAGTAAATACGTCAGCGCAAAGGTCCCTCGCTGGCGCTCGGGATGACAACAATGGTGATCGCTCGGCCAATGGTTACGACTCCGGAATCGTGCGGTCGATCTGCCAGCTCGCGCCGGTGACGGTGGGATCCAGGCTGAGGCGGCCGACGATCTGCTCCAGCGCGGCGTTGTTGCGCTTGGCGGAGACGACCTGCGCCGTCACCGTCACCTTGGACGTGTCGGCGATGTCCTCGCTGTCGAGCCGGCGCAGGCCGAGCCCCGCTTCGGACAGGGCGTTCAGCAGCAGCGAGCGCATCTGCGCCTCCTCGGCGCCGCGGCACACGACTTCGACGGTGTAGTGCGTCTCGGCGTTGCTGCTGGTCACGAGGCGGCTGTTCACGCGCCGTATGAGGGGCCGCAGGACGAGGTTGGTGGCGATCACCATGCCGGCCGCGAGCAGTGCCGGGCCGCCATGCCCCGCGCCCGCCATCGTGCCGACCATCGCCGAACACCATAGCGTCGCCGCCGTGTTGAGGCCATGCACGTTGACGCCCTCGCGCAGGATGACGCCGGCGCCCAGGAAGCCGATGCCGGTCACGACCTGGGCGGCGACACGCGTCGGATCGCCGGCGCCGACCAGACCGGAAAAGGTGACGAAGCCCGCCGCGCCCAGTGCCACCAGCGCGTTGGTGCGCAGGCCGGCCATCTTCTGGTTCCATTGCCGCTCGAAGCCGATCGCCGAGCCCAGCAGCAGCGCGACGCCCAGGCGCAACGCAGTCTCGCCGAGTTCCAGCAGGTCGAAATGCATCGCTCGTCCTTCCCGCGCCGGCGTCAGCCCGGATTGTCGAGGCTGAAGACTCCGCTCACTTCATCATAAGCGAATACTTCACCGAAGCGGCCCCACGATGTGGCCGTCCGCATCGTCTGTTCGGCGAAGCTGGCGGACATGTGGTCCTCGAGTTCGTCGCGGAAGCGGCTCGCCGGCGCGCGATGCGTGGGACGCTCGTCGAGGACGCGGCGGACATGGGCCGCCAGCGGCACGTAATTGAGGAGATGCTGGGCGAACAGCTTCTTGCGAGCATCGGGCTCGAAGCCGACGAACTGGCGTCCCGGCTCCGTGAGGCGGATGTCGCCGTCCCCCAGCTCGGCAAAGCGCAGGAGCTGCAGGACCTCGGCGACCGGAAACAGGTCGTCGACCTCCATGTGCAGGTCCCCGGCCAGTTCGGGAAGGCCGGCATGCCCATCATGCGGCGCAGCGGCCACCGCCTCCATCAGGCCTGCGATCATGTTGGGCGACACGCGCGGCAGCAGCATCGCGATGCCGGTGCCGAAGAAGTGCCCCTGACTCGCCTTGCCGTCGGGGCGCGCCGTCATGGTGGCATAGAGGCTCTCGACGAGCGCCCGGAAGGCAGGGTCGAGACGGTTGCGCGGATGCGGCAGGTCGATCTTGATCTCCGCCGCGACACGGCCGGGATTGGAGGAGAAGACCAGCACGCGATCCGACAGGAGCACCGCCTCCTCGATATTGTGCGTGACGACGGCGATGGCGGAGATCGGCAGGCGGCCTTCGATCCACAAGTCCAGGAGATCGGTGCGCAGCGTCTCGGCGGTCAGCACGTCGAGCGCCGAGAAGGCCTCGTCCATCAGCAGCACGGTGGGCTGCACCACGACCGCCCGCGCGATGCCGACGCGCTGGCGCATGCCGCCCGACAGTTCCTTGGGGTAAGCGCTCTCGTAGCCGTCGAGGCCGATCAGATCGATGGCGGCGAGCGCGCGGCGGTGGCGCTCGGCCGGGCCGACGCCCTGCGCCTCCAGGCCGATCTCGACGTTCTGCAGGACGGTGAGCCAGGGAAAGAGCGCGAAGGACTGGAACACCATCGCGACCTCGGGCGACGGCCCGACGACGCTCCTGCCGGCGATCCGCACCTCGCCGCCGGTGGCCGGCATCAGGCCCGCGAGGATGCGCAGCAGCGTCGTCTTTCCGCAGCCGGAGCGACCGAGGAACGAGACGATCTCGTTGCGGCCGAGCGTCAGGCAGACGTCGTCGAGGACCAGCACGTCCTCGCCGCTGCCCTTGGGATAGACCTTGCGCACGCGGTCGACGCTGACCAGCGTGCGGTCGGCGGCGGAGAGTGTCGTCGTGGCATCCATGAGGCTTCTCCTACTCCAGCCTGTAGCGGTTCTCGGCGAGGCGGTAGAGCGGCCGCCACAGGATGCGGTTGCAGGTCGTCACCATCGCCGCCATGACCACGATGCCCAGCACGACGCGGGGATAGTCGCCGGCCGTCGTGGCCTCCGCGATGTAGGCGCCGAGGCCCTCGGCCCGCAGATGCGTGTCGCCCCAGCTCACCACCTCGGCGACGATGCTGGCATTCCACGAGCCGCCGGCCGCCGTCAGCGCGCCGGTGACGTAGTAGGGCAGGATCGACGGCACGGCGACCTTGCGCCACCACGCCCAGGAACGCAGGCGAAAGAGTGCCGAGACGTCGCGCAGGTCGGTCGGGATCGCACTGGCGCCCGCGATCACGTTGAACAGGATGTACCACTGGGTGCCCAGGATCATCAGCGGGCTCAGCCAGATGTTGGGATCGAGCCGCAGGCTCACGATGGCCACGACGGCAACGGGGAACACGACGTTGGCCGGAAACGCCGCGAGGAACTGGGCGACCGGCTGCAGGGTCGTGGCGAGACGCGGCCGCAGCCCGATCCACACGCCGATCGGGACCCAGACCAGACTGGCCAGCGCGATCAGCACCAGCACGCGGGTCAGTGTCAGCAGCCCGTCGAACACGGCGATGCGCAGGTCGGCGAAGCCCAGCGTCGTGCGCGCGTACATCGCGATTTGCCAGAGCGCGTAGCCCGCCAGCAGGGCCAGCACGGCGATCCAGATTCTCTCTCCGGTACGCGACGGGGCGCCGAACTTCGGCCGGGCCGGCGGGCGGGTGAGCGGCGTCGGCAGCAGGGCGATGCGATCCGCCCCCCAGCCGACCGCGCGGACGAGGTGCGGACGCAGCCGGCTGCGGCGCCAGAAATCGTAGACCCACGAATGCGGCTGCGAATCGGCGGCCGTCTGCTCGAAACGGAACTTGTCGGCCCAGGCCACGATCGGCCGGAAGATGAGCTGGTCGTAGGCCAGGATGACCGCAGCCATCATGGCGATGGCGAGCAGCACCGCGTCGATGTCGCGGGCCTCGATCGCCAGTGCCAGCCACGAGCCGATGCCCGGCAGCATCACCGTCGTGTTGCCGACCGTGATCGCTTCGGAGGCGACGACGAAGAACCAGCCGCCCGACATCGACATCATGGTGTTCCAGATCAGGCCGGGCGCGGCGAACGGCACGTCGAGCCGCCAGAAGCGCAGCCACGGCGAGAAGCGATAATGCCGCGCCACCTCGTCGAGGTCGCGCGGCACCGTGCGCAGCGACTGGTAGAAACTGAAGGCCATGTTCCAGGCCTGGGCGGTGAAGATGGCGAAGATCGCCGCGCACTCCGCCCCCATCACGCTGCCGGGGAAGAGCTGCAGGAAGAACGTCACGGTGAAGGTGAGGAAGCCCAGCACCGGCACCGACTGCAGGATGTCGAGCGCCGGCAGGATGACGAGCTCGGCCTTGCGGCTTCGGGCGGCGAGCGTCGCGATCACGAAGGTGAAGACGAGTGAGGCGACGATCGCGGCGAACATGCGCAAAGTCGTGCGCAGCGCATATTCCGGCAGGCGCGCGACATCGAGCGTGACCGGCGCGGTCGCGAGCTGCGTGGCCGGTGCGTTCATCTCGCGGAAGCCGTGGGCCACCAGCACGAAGACGCCGACGACCAGCAGGAAGATCGCCGCGTCGTAGAGGTTGGGCCAGAAGCCGGTGCCCCCGACGCCCAGTGGCGTCGTGGTCCGGCGGCCCCGGTCAGGTCTTGAGACGAGCATGTGCGCTTTCCCGATGATCCGCAGAGGCACGGCGGCCGGGCACGGCGCCACATGCCCCGCCCCGGGCACCGTCAATCGGACTCGTCCCGGCGGCGGCCGGGTTGCGATCCGGCCTCAGCCCCGCCCTACCCATCGGCTCTTTCTAGGTCGGCAGGCTTTCGGTTTCGTGAATGCGCGTCGCTACGCCGTTGGTCCGGACGGTCCGTTGTCCCTCTGACCGAGGTTGGCGTCTGATGTCGTCGACCAGGCCTGCTGCGGCGCAATCAGCAGATCGACGGCCCGGCCACCGGCGCGCCAAAGCCGGTTTCGAGGAAGTCGACGTCGCGGGGCTCGGGCTTCATGCCTCCTTCCGGCGTGCTCGCGACCACATTCACGCCGTTGCGGTCAAGCGACGGGGACAGCACCTCGAAGGGGCTTGCTCATATGGACCGTCACGCCGAGCGCCGAGCTCTCCTCGCGGTCGATGCGGTAGCCGACGGCGAGATAGAGCCGGACGTTCGCCTCGAACATCTTGTTCGTGTAGAGCCGCACCTCGGCGTAGCCAAGGTCGAGCGCCAGCCGCTCGGCGTGCGCGAGCAGATACCGGCCCAGGCCCTGCCCCTGGAAGGCAGGCGCGACGGCGACGTTCTCGATCACCAGATGATCGCCCTTGTCGATCGTCTCGATGAGGGCGGCGAGGCCACCCTCGAGGAAGGCGAGGTCGATGCGATGCTCGCGCACCGCCTCCTCATGGTCGGCCTGCATCGGCTTGGGTTCGCGGCCGATCACGGGCACCCATTTGGCATAGGCTTCGCGCGTGAGCACTCGTACGGCAGCGGCATCGTCCGCCACCGCGCGCCGCAGCGCCGGTGTTTCGTCCATGACGAAGGCCTCAGCCGACGGTGAGGCCTGTCGTCTCGGCGACGCCGGTCTTGAGGTTGATGCACTGCACCGCAGCGCCCGACGCGCCCTTGCCGAGAT
>JABMNB010000447.1 GCA_013205335.1 Rhodospirillales bacterium | reverse complement strand
CTCGGGCACTGCCGTGAGCGGCAGGCCCATCTCCTCGATTTCCTTCCAGAAGTCGGCGGGCCACACGCCCTTCTCGACTCGGTTCACGATGTCCTTGCCGCAGCGCTCGGCGAAGAAGCGACCGGCGGTGTCGAGCAGCATCTCGCGTGTGTCGTGATCCATCGCCTCTCTCCCCTAGCGCAGGCCGAGGCCGCGGGCGACGATGCCGCGCAAGACTTGGGTGGTGCCGCCCTGGATGGTGTACGAGGGCGCCATCATGGTGGCGTACTGGGCGACATCGAGGAAATCGGCCATGTCGTCCTCGGTGGTGGCATCGGATTCGGCCAGGACGCGGGCGATCTCCGGCAGGTCCTGCTGGTAGATCGTGCCGAGATCCTTGACCAGCGATGCCTCGATGGCGGGCGATTTGCCGCCCTGCATCATCCCGGCGACGGCGGTCGACATCTGACGAAGGGCCCACAGGCGCGCGATCAGACGGCCGAGAATGGCGCTGGCGCGCTTGGACGGCTGGCGGCCCAGCACGCGTACCAGCTCGCGCAGTACGTAGATATTTTGCATGAACCGCTCCGGCCCGGCGCGCTCGAAAGCGAGTTCGCTCGTGACCTGCAGCCAGCCGTCGCCCTCGTTGCCGATCAGGCAATCCTCGGGGATGAAAGCGTCGGAGAAGGTCACCTCGTTCCAGTCGTGGCGGCCGGCGAGATTGATGATCGGACGAATGGTGACGCCCGGCGTCTTGAGGTCGACCAGGAGCTGGCTCAACCCCTTGTGGCGATCGCCGTGCTGACCGGACGTGCGCACCAGCGTGATGCAGTAGTGATTGCGGTGCGCGCCCGAGGTCCAGACCTTGGTGCCGTTGACCCGGAACCCGCCCGGCACCGGCTCGGCCCGGGTCCGCACCGAAGCGAGGTCGGAGCCAGAGTCGGGCTCGCTCATGCCGATGCTGAAATAGCATTCGCCGCGCGTGATGCGCGGCAGGATCGCCTGGCGCTGCTGTTCTGTGCCGAATTTCAGCAGCAACGGACCCGACTGACGGTCGGCGACCCAATGCGAACCAGCCGGCGCGCCGTTGCCGAGAAGCTCCTCGGTCACGACAAAGCGGTCGAGGAAGGAACGTTCACCACCGCCATACTGTTTGGGCCAGGTGATGCCGAGCCAGCCCTTGGCGCCCAGCGCCTTGCTGAACTCGGGCGAGGCGGTATTCCAGCTCGCGAAGCGGTCTTCGGATTTGACCTTGGGCAGCGTCTCCTTGAGGAACGCGCGGACCTCGCCTCGCAAAGCCTCTGCCTCGGCGGGAAGATGAAACGGCGGGAATTCGAGCTTGGGGATGGACATCATGATCTCGGCGGTTGGATGCACCATCTGTGTCGGCTAATCCTGTGCCGCGCAACCCGGGAGTTTCGAGGGTCGAATGCCCCGCCGTCCACCACGCCTGCCGCCGCTCTTGGCGGAATTCGACGATGACGAACGCGATGCCGTCCTGGCCGCGAACCGCGCCTTCTACAACGCCTTCAACGATCGCGACGTCGCCGCGATGGACCAGATCTGGGCGCCCACCGGCTCAGTGATCTGCCTGCACCCGGGCCAGGCGGCCCTCTACGACCGCGCCGAGATCATGGCGAGCTGGCGTGCCATCATGAAGCACCCCGAGGCGCCGCGCGTGCGCTGCACCGAGGAATGGGTGGTCGGCCGCCCCGGTCTCGCACTCGTGATCTGCCGTGAGGTGCTGTCCAACGGCCAGCTCATGGCGAGCAACCTCTATGTCCGAATGAGCGACGGCTGGCACATGACCAGCCATCATTCCGGTCCCGTGCCGTCGCTGGCCATCGAGCGCCCTGCCCCCACCGCCGGACCGGCCACCGCACGCGACCGGCGCAGGCTGCACTAACTCGCAGCTGGCGGCAGGAACACCGGCGAGGCCTCCACCTCGATGAGAAACTCGTCGTCGGCGAGGCTGACTACACCGATCCAGGTCGAACACGGCGGACTGTCACCGAAAGCCTCCCTGAGAGCGCCGGTGATCGCCTTGCCTTCGTGCATATGGCCTTGCTTGATGTACAGGCGCAGCG
>JABMNB010000446.1 GCA_013205335.1 Rhodospirillales bacterium | reverse complement strand
CCCCCCCCCCCCCCCCCCCGATTCTCGGGTCGTGATGACCATTGACGGATCAGAGTCGCTCGTCGGTCCTTCTGAAAAACTCGCTTCACGAGCCTGTCACAGCATCTCGAGCGGCTGCTTCGTCCTAGGTGGCGGGAAGGCGCGATCGAGTTCGGCCAGAACCTTCGGTGTGAGATTCACTTGGAGCGCCGCGAAATTCTCCTTCACGCGGTCGCGGCTCGACGACTTGGGAATTGTGACGACATCGGGCTGGGCGAAAAGCCAGGCGAGCGCCAGTTGCGCGGTCGTGCATCCCACTTCGTCGGCCAGCTTCTTGAGCGGGGCCTTGCGCAGGAGTGCGCCCTGGTCGAGCGGCGAATAGGCCATCAGCGGCAGGGCATGCCGGCGCATCCAGGGCAGCAGGTCGAACTCGGGGCCGCGGCGAGAGAGGCAGTAGAGGACCTGGTTCGTGCCGATCAGTCCCTTGTCGAGGCGGGCGGCGTCCTGCATGTCGTCGAGGTCGAAGTTGCTCACGCCGAAGTCGCCGATCTTTCCGGCGCCCTTCAGTTGATGGAACGCTTCGAACGTCTCCTCGATCCGCGCGCTGCCGCGCCAGTGCAGCAGATAGAGATCGATGCGCTCCAGCCGCATGCGCTTCAGGCTGCGCTCGCAGGCAGCGATCGTGCCGGCGCGCGATGCGTTGTGCGGGTAGACCTTGCTCACGATGAAGGGCCGGCTGCCGCGACCCGCGAGCGCGTCACCCACGATCTCCTCGGCGCCGCCTTCGCCGTACATCTCGGCGGTATCGATCATCGGGTAGCCGAGATCGAGCCCGTACTTCAGGGCATCCAGCTCTTCGCCGCGCCGGCGCGCGTTCTCGCCCATGCGCCATGTGCCGAGGCCGAGCACCGGCATTTCTGCTCCGGAAGGAAGCTTGCAGGAACGCATCAGGAACTTCCATGATTGCAACGCGGGGCGGTTAGCCTATCTTATCGATCATGCCTGATTCCACAGCGCACAGTACGAAGCCGGGCGTCAGCCCGGCCTCGTCGACTGAGCTTCTAGCGACCCCGGTGACGTTGCCGGCCCCTGATGTTCCTTCGAGCGGCGGGTTATTGCGCGCCCTGTTGCGGCGCCTCCGCCGCAAGGACAAGAACGAAGCGGTTCGCGAGGCCATCGAGGAACTGATCGAGGAGACGCCCGAGAGCGACACTCCGATCAGCGAAGACCAGCGGGTCCTGCTCGCCAACATCCTGAAGCTGCGTGACAAGACCGTCGCGGATGTCATGGTGCCGCGCGTCGATATCGTGGGCATCGCCGCCGACACGCCGCTCGACGAGGTCGTGCGGCTGATCCAGGCCGAGGCGCATTCGCGCTATCCGATCTACCGCGAGTCGCTCGACGATGTGATTGGAATGATTCACATCAAGGACGTGCTGGCCTATTGGGGCACGTCCAAGAAGTTCAATCTTCGCGACATACTGCGGCGCGTCGTGTTCGTGGCGCCTACCCTGCCGGTGCTCGACATGCTGCTCGACATGCGCCGCTCGCGCACTCACATGGCCTTGGTGGTCGACGAGTTCGGCGGCACCGACGGACTGCTCACCATCGAAGACCTCGTCGAGGAGATCGTGGGCGAGATCGAGGACGAGCACGATGTCGCGCAGACCCCCACCGTCGCGCGCCGCGTCGATGGCACGATCGACGTCAACGGCCGTACGCCGATCGAGCTTCTGGAGGAGGAGATCGGCAAGGTGCTGTCCGAAGATGAACGGCGCGAGATCGACACCGTGGGCGGGTTGATCTTCTCGCTGCTTGGCCGCATTCCCGAGCGCGGCGAGGTGGTCCGCCATCCCTCGGGAGTCGAGTTCGAGATTCTCGACGTTGATCCCAGGCGGATCCGCCGCCTGCGGGTCCGGGTACCGACAACGGCGCCGGCCGGCAAGTAGTCGACTTGATGCGATGACCCTCACGAGCTGGCGCGCCTCGGGCGTTGCCTTTCTGACCGGCGCGCTGGCCGCGCTCGCGATGCCGCCGCTCCAATGGCTGCCACTCGGCGTGCTGGGCATCGTGGCGTACGTCTGGGTGTGGGACTCCGCGCCGGGTCCCAAGAGTGCCCTGCTGCGCGGATGGGCCTGGGGAACGGGCCATTTCGCCGTCGGATCCTACTGGATCGTGGAAGCCTTCTTCGTGCCCCCCGCAGAGTACGGACCGCTCGGTCCGCCGATCGTCATCGGCCTGGCGGCGCTCCTGGGCTTCTTTCCGGCGATGGCCGCGGGCGCTGCGAAATGGGTCGCATTGCGCTGGCCATCGATGGGCCGCCGCTACTGCCGCCTGCTGCTGTTGGCCATCGCTTGGGCGATGGCGGAATGGCTGCGCGGCAATGTCTTCACGGGCTATTCGTGGAACCCGCTGGGCCATGTCTGGGCCTTCGCGACGCCGTTGCTGCAGGGTGCGGCGCTGTTCGGCGTCTACGGTCTTGGCCTGCTGACCTTCATGATCCTGGCTGCGCCGGCCGCAGGCTGGCGCGCATCGATCCTTGCCCTCGTCGTCCTCGGCGGTGCGGGTTTCGCGGGGCAGGCGGCGATGGCGCCGCTCGATGCTCCCGGTGGGCCGTTGGTGCGGATCGTCCAGCCGAACACGCCGCAGGCGGAGAAGTGGCGACCGGAAATGCGCGCGCCGCAGATGGCCAAGCTCCTGGAGATGAGCCGCCGCGATGGCTTCGACAAATTGGCGGCGGTTATTTGGCCCGAGACAGCACCACCCTTCATCGTCGAGCCGGGATCACCGGCTCTCGAGGTCATGGCGAAGGCTGCACCTCCCGGCGGCTATCTCCTCACGGGTGCGGCGCGCGGCACCGGCAATCGCAACGACGGTGTCTGGAATTCGCTGCTGGTCATCGACAGCGCCGGCGCGATCGTCGCCACCTACGACAAGGTCCATCTCGTTCCCCTGGGCGAATACATCCCATTCCACAAGCAACTCGCGCCGGTTTCCGGCTTCATCGGACGCGGTTCGTTCGAGGTCGGTGAATCGCGCGTGACGCTCGATCTGCCGCGCCTGCCGTCCTTTTCGCCGATCATCTGTTACGAGGTGATTTTTCCGGCCGCCGTCACCGGCCCGGGGCCCCGGCCGCGCTGGCTCCTGAACGTGACCAACGATGCCTGGTTCGGTCTTTCGAGTGGCCCGTACCAGCATCTCGCCAGTGCGCGCCTGCGGGCCGTCGAGGAAGGTCTGCCGATGCTCCGCGCCGCCAACACCGGCGTATCGGCGGTGATCGATTCCTATGGCCGCGTGCTCGCCGCTATGGACATGCAACGGGAAGGCATCATCGACCATCGAATCCCCGCGGCGCGCGATCCAACGCCCTACGCACGATGGGGTAACGGCGCCCTGGTCGCGCTCCTGGCGCTCGCGCTGGCATTCCTGGTCGCATCACTTCGATTCGCTTCGAGTGAAAAAACAAGAAATTCAAAGCCTTAACTGCTTTCGCGCAGCTTGCTTTCCGTTTGTCGGCAGCTTAAGTAATATGCACGCAGGTCGTGTAGATATGCAAATTTGCACATGTAATTCTGACAGCAGTGGCAACACGCCATTCGGCCATCATTCAGCCGTATCGGCGTTTACTTGATGATTCGATTTGGGAAGGAGCAGGGGAATCCATGGCGAGATCGCATCCCGTTGATGTTCACGTCGGGGCGCGCATGCGCCAGCGGCGCACTCTCCTCGGCATGAGTCAGGAGAAGCTTGGGACGGCGGTCGGCCTCACCTTCCAGCAAATCCAGAAATACGAACGTGGCTCCAACCGGATCGGCTCCAGCCGTCTGTTCGAGTTCTCCAAGGTTTTGGACGTTCCCGTGGCCTATTTCTTCGACGAGATGCCCTCGAACGCACTGGCCGGCCGGCCGATGTCCGGACGTGGCCGCAAGGGCTTCGGTGAAGTCGGGACTCCGTTCGAGCAGGAGAAGGATCCGCTGATCAAGCGGGAAACCCTCGAACTTGTCCGGGCCTACTACAAGATTCGTGAGAGCAAGGTGCGCAAGCGCATCTTCGAAATGGTGAAGGCTGTCGGAGCAGCCAGCCATGCCGAAACGGTCGGGACCCGCAAGGCGCGCTAGCACCGGGACAAGATGCGCAGGAGATCACCCTGCGCGCCGCTTGCTTTCCACCGGCTTTTGCGGTTTTAACGGACTGCGGTTCCGATGGTCGGGACCGCCGCGGACGGATTTGGACGACTTGCCACCGCGCAAACAAAGGCTAAGCCGGCCGTTGGCGGAGTTACCGCCCTGCCCGGAGTCCAGTTTGAACTTTGGGAGGGATCGTTGGCGCTCAAGGACTACATCTTCACCAGTGAGTCGGTTTCAGAAGGCCATCCGGACAAGGTCGCCGACCAGATCTCGGACGCGATCCTGGACGCTTTCATTGCGAACGACGTCGAGCTCGGTCATGCCGACGACAGCCATGCCAACACGCGTCTCGGCTGCGAGACGCTGGTCACCACCAACAAGATCGTGATCGCCGGCGAAGGCCGCGCGTCCGAGCCGTATATGAAGAAGTACGGCAAGAACACCGTCGTGAACCGCGAAGCGATCAGCGAGATCGCACGTAACGTCGTGCGCGACATCGGCTACGACCAGGACGGCTTCAGCTATCACGGGGCAGATGTCGAAGTGCTGCTGCATGGCCAGTCGCCTGACATCGCGATGGGCGTCGACGCCAAGAAGAAGGGCGGCAATCTCGGCGAGCAGGAAGGCGCGGGCGACCAGGGCCTTATGTTCGGCTTCGCCTGCCGCGACAGCGAGGAATACGAGAAGGGCTCGTTCATGCCCGCTCCGATCTTCTTCTCGCACAAGATCCTCGAAGTGCTGAGCAAGGCCCGCCGCTCGGGCGAACTCGGCGACCTGCAGCCCGACGCCAAGAGCCAGGTGACGGTGCGCTATGTCGACGGCAAGGCCGTCGGCGCCACCAAGGTGGTGGTCTCCACGCAGCATCGCGAGACGACCGCCAAGGGCAAGAAGTACAATTCCGGCATGATCCGCGAGATGATTTCGGGTCACGTCGAGAAGTCGCTGCCCAAGGGCTGGATGCCCAAGAAGGCCGCCGACTTCTTCGTCAACCCGACCGGCAACTTCGTCGTTGGCGGTCCCGATGGCGATTGCGGTCTCACCGGCCGCAAGATCATCGTCGACACCTACGGCGGCTTCGCGCCGCACGGTGGCGGCGCCTTTTCTGGCAAGGACCCGACCAAGGT
>JABMNB010000445.1 GCA_013205335.1 Rhodospirillales bacterium | reverse complement strand
TGGCCTCGATCTCGTCCGGCGCATCGCCAAGTACTTCGATCAGGAAGTCTGGACTGTGGGCCGCGATGACCTCCGTCATCATGCCGAGCAGCGTGGGCTCGTATCCTTCGACGTCCATCTTGATGAGGGGATGGTGTCTGCCTTTGAGGAAATAGCCGAGGTCGATAGCTCCCACGCAAAGGACGGGACGCTCTGCGACGTCGTCCGAAAATAGCGCCGAAAACTCCTTGAGGAACGAACCGTTGGTCAGATGACCTTTGGGTTCGAAGAACGACATGAACTCGGCCGTCTTCCCGACCGCAGCATTGAACGGCCGAACCGTGGCCGCATCGTTCGCTTCCAGATTGTTGAGGAGCCTGCGATAGGCCTCCTGTGAAGGCTCGAACGCTACCACCTCTTTCAGGCGTGCCGCCGGCGCCTGCTTGATCAGTGCGTCAAAGAAGCAGGTGTAGATGCCGACGTTGGCGCCGATCTCGATGATGGTGTCGTACGAAGTCGGCGCGTTCTGTTCGAGCCACTCGAATACTTCCTGTTCGTAGGTCATATGCTTGCAGAAGAGTACCCATTCATCGAACTCACCGAGATGGGGTGTGAGCCAGATGCTTGTCGCGCGGCCGACGCGAACGGTCCGCGGCGGGAATCCCTTTTGGCTCCAAGGCAGATCATAGCCTCTCACCGAGCTTTGGATGTGCTTGGCCCAGCTGATTGGGAGCAGGCGGCTGATCGAAGAGATCAGGGCGATGTAGCACCGCACGATGGCTTTGGGTGCCGGCGCCAGATGCTTGTGCACCTGGATGAATATTGCCTTCAGAATGGCCTTCACGGGGCGTCACCATTACCAGCCTTCACGCGCGCATTCCCTACGGTCGCGCGGACCGGGATTCTGCCGAAGCGCGGCTGGATCGAGATGGCGCAACCTGATCTCGATCTCAGGGACAGCCGTTTCTGCGCCAAAAGCCTCGACACCTGAACGGGCTGCCATTCGGTCCGACCGGCGAGCGTCTCAACTCCCCTCGCCTGAAGGTAGTCCTGCGGCACGTCTCGGCCGTCCTGGTGCCTGCCGAGCATCTTCTCGATTTCCGCGCCACCAAGAAACACCACGCTCAGCGAGCCAAAACAGGGCTTTGCGTCACCATTGGCCGAGAGCAAGTGCTCGCATATGCGCAGGGTGATGTAGACGTATCGACAGTGCCAAGGTCGAGGTCTATCCCAGAATCCTTCGACTGATACGCTTTGAATGTGGGACATGCTTTACAATCTCTCACTCGCCGCATCATAATCGTTCAGAGTTCCGTTTCAACTCAGGCTAGCGCACGACGCTCTTGAGTGAGATCAGGCGATGCCTTTCGGTTTACCCACCCTCGCCGCCGAGCGATCGCGCTCTCTCACCCCCGCCGCGGCCACCGCGACGGTCGCCGCCATCATCACCCCCGTGATCGCGAGCATCGCCGTCGACAGCGACGCCGCCGTCAGCAGCGCGCTGGCGAGGATGACGCCGCAGGCGTTGGCGGTGCGCATCAGGGCGAAGACTTCCGGGCGGCGGTGCGGCGGCGCCAGCGTGTCGAGGATCAGCGAGTAGTGGGTCGCCAGCGGCGCCAGCACGAGGCCGATCAGGATCGCGCCGGCCAGCGTCGCGGGCACCGAGAGAGCGGCCGCCGCCAGCGCCGAGCCGGCGCACATGACGAGCAGTTGCGCCACGACGGTGCCGCGCGACAGCCGCCGGTTGCGCACGCTCACCCAGACGCCGCCCGCCACCGAGGCCAGGCACAGCGGCACCGTGAACAGGATCGCCAGCGCCGGCTCGTAGCCGAACGCCAGCGCCAGCGCGACGGCGCCGATCTCGATGGCCGCCACGGTCGCGCCGCCCGCCGCCGTGCAGGCGAGCCACAGCAGGATCGGCGGGCTCAGGATCGACGTTCGTTTGCGCTGCATTTCGTCAGCGGTGCCGTCGGGCCGCGCGGCAGGGCCGAGGTGCGGGATCAGCAGCGCCGGCAGCGCGCCCACGGCCGCCATCGCCACGATGCCGAACACCGGCGAGACCGAGCCGAGGCCCGAGGCCACCACCGGCGCGGCGACGAAGGTGAGTTCGTTGAGCGTGGCCGCGATCCCCAGCGCCCGCGACATGCCCGACGCCGGCGCGAGCTGGTTGAGGACGGCGCGCAGCGTGCCGGCGGCAGCGCCGTTCACCAGGCCGGCGGCGGCCGCAAGCGCGATCAGCCACGGCAGCGACATCCCGAAGGCCGCGGCCGCGGCGATGGCCATCAGGGCGGCGGTGCGGATCGCCAGCAGCAGCCGCAGGAAAGTGGCCATCGGCAGGGCGCGTCCCAGCCGCGTGATGGGCAGCGCGCCGGCGACCTGCGCCAGCGTCATGGCCAGGATCATGGCGGCGCCGCCGCTCGCCTCGCCGCCCAGGCTGACCGCCAGCAGCGCGAAGGCGACCGGCCCCGCGGCCTGCGGAAAGCCCAGCGTCGCCGACGAGACCGCCCAGCGCACGAGCTTCCGTCGGCCGGGATTGGGGCTGGGGCCGGGTTCGCCGATCGTCATGACGCGTGCTGTCTACACAGGCCGCACGACCGCGCCAATGGCCGTGCCCGAGCGGCGCAGCGCCCGTCGAGCGGCGCGTAGCCGGATCGGCTCGCGCGAAGCGGACGGCGTCCCGTCCCGACAACGTGATGAAGGCGACGCCCCCTCGCCTGTCCCGCGGGAGGGATACGGTGTAAGCTTCGCCCCGAAATTCACGCCCCCCCCGAGGATCCGGACATGTTGAAGACACTGCTCTCTGCCTTCGCCCTGCTGATGGTCTTCGGCGCCGCTGCCCACGCGGCGGACTGCTGCGACGAGGCGCCCGACTGCTGCGAAGAAGCGGCGCCCTGCTGCGACGCCTGACGATCTGCCCTTGAATTGCCGCCCGGTGCGAATAAGTTTCCGGTGACATGATCTTCCGCCGCTTCCTCGCTCCGCTGCTCGGCACCGTGATCCTCGCGATCGCGGCGCTCGTCGTGCCGGGCGTGGCGAGCGCGCATCCGGGCCATGCCCATCCGCCGGTTTCGCCTGCCGCCTCACCTGCCGCCTCACCTGCCGCCTCACCTGCCATCGAAGAGGCCGTCGTTGCGGCGCCGTCTGCGGCGGTGGGGGTCTCGCTCTCCTTGACCGACCCGTCGCAGCCCGCTGCGATCATCGCGGATAGCGCTGTGAGCGCCCCCGTGAGCACCGCCATGAGCAGTACCGCCGTGAGCGCCGCGGCCGATCGCGACCCGCCGGGCGCCGGCTGCGCCGGCATGTGCTGCGACAACAGCCCGTGCGGCGGCTGCGTGAAGATCGCGTTCGGCAGGGCCGTGCTGCCGACGCCGCTGCTG
>JABMNB010000444.1 GCA_013205335.1 Rhodospirillales bacterium | reverse complement strand
GACGACGCTGCCGCTTCACTGTTTTGCCCATCCCTCACTGTGCCAAATTACTGCGAGCCTCAAAGCGCAGAAAGACCGCTATCCACAAGCTTTTCGCGCCCTATGATCTCCCCAATCACCCACTCGATTCCCGGAAGACCCATGAAAAAAGGTCCTTCGACTTCGCGCCTTTGGCGCTCCGCTCAGGACGACGAGTTTCTGAGCGCCCGCCAGGCGATGTCCTTGCGATAGAAGCCCTCGGGCCAGTCGATGAGGGCGACGGCGCGGTAGGCCCGGGCGCGGGCTTCCTCGACGGTCGGGGCCATGGCGCTGACGTTCAGGACGCGGCCGCCATTGGCCAGGATGCTTCCGTCCGGCCCGGCCTTGGTGCCGGCATGGAATATCTGCACGCCTTCGACCTTGGCGGCCTCGGCCAGACCGCGGATCTCGCTGCCCTTGGGATAGGCGTCGGGATAGCCCCTGGTCGCCATGATCACGGTGATCGCCGCATCGGGCGACCAGCGCAGGTCGAGATGCTTCAGCCCGCCCTCGGCCGAGGCGAGCAGCGCCGGCACGAGATCGGACTTGAGGCGCATCATCAGCACCTGCGTTTCGGGATCGCCGAAGCGGCAATTGTACTCGACGAGCCGCGGGCCGTTGGCGTCGATCATCAGGCCGGCATAGAGCACGCCCTTGAACGGCGTGCCGGCCCTGGCCAGCGCGCGCACGGTCGGCAGCACGATCTCGTCCATCGTGCGCTGCTGCATGGCGGCGTCGAAGATCGGCGCGGGCGAGTAGGCGCCCATGCCACCGGTGTTGGGTCCCGTGTCGCCGTCGAAGGCGCGCTTGTGGTCCTGCGCGCCGGCCAGCGGCAGGACATGCTCGCCGTCGGTCAGGGCGAAGAAGCTCGCTTCCTCGCCATGCATGAATTCCTCGATCACCACCGAGGCGCCGGCCGCGCCGAAGCGGTTGCCCGAGAGCATGTCGCGCACCGCGTCGATCGCCTGCTCGACCGTCTCGGCGATGATCACGCCCTTGCCGGCCGCCAGCCCATCGGCCTTGATCACGATCGGCAGGTCCTGCGCCCTGATATAGGCCTCGGCCGGTGCCAGGTCGGTGAAGCGCTCGTAGGCGGCGGTCGGGATGTCGTTGGCGCGGCAGAGCTCCTTGGTGAAGCTCTTGGAGCCTTCGAGACGGGCGGCCGCCTTGGACGGCCCCCAGGCCTTGATGCCGGCTTCGGCGAAGGCGTCGGCCATGCCGGCCACCAGCGGCGCGTCGGGCGCGATCACCACGAAGTCGATCTTGAGGCGTTGCGCCAGCGCCACCTGGCCGGGGATGTCCTCGGCGCCGACGTCGACGCATTCGGCGACCTGGGCGATGCCGGCATTGCCCGGCGCGCAGTACAGCCTGGTGCAGAGCGGCGAGGCCGAAATCGCCCAGCACAAAGCATGTTCCCGGCCGCCGCCGCCTACCACGAGGATTCGCATGGCGAGGCTTTGACCACAGTTTGCGCCGTCGGCACAAGCGGCTAGGTTCCTCTGCCAATGGATAACCCCGACCCCTCCGCCGCCCCGAGTAACGTCCCGGAATTCTCGGTCTCCGAGCTGTCCTTCGCGCTGAAACGCGAGATCGAGACGGCCTTCCCGCGCGTGCGTGTGCGCGGCGAGATCAGCCAGCCCTCGTTCCCGCGCTCGGGCCACTGCTACTTCCGCCTGAAGGACGAGAACGCCGTGATCGACGGCGTCTGCTGGAAGGGCACGATCCCGCGGCTCGGCATCAAGATCGAGGAGGGGATGGAGGTCATCGCCACCGGCAAGCTCACCACCTACGCCGGCTCCTCGCGCTACCAGATCATCGTCGACCGGCTGGAACTGGCCGGCGAAGGCGCGCTGCTGAAGCTGCTGGAGGACCGGCGCAAGAAGCTGCAGGCCGAGGGCCTGTTCGACCCGGACCGCAAGCGCCCGCTGCCGTACCTGCCGCAGGTCGTGGGCGTGGTGACCTCGCCGTCCGGTGCCGTGATCCGCGACATCCTGCATCGCCTGGCTGACCGTTTCCCGTGCCACGTGCTGGTCTGGCCGGTGGCGGTGCAGGGCGAGAAGGCGGCCGGCGAGGTCGCTGCGGCGATCGCCGGCTTCAACAGGTTGGCCGAAGACGGTCCGGTGCCGCGGCCCGACGTGCTGATCGTGGCGCGCGGCGGCGGCAGCCTCGAGGACCTATGGGCCTTCAACGAGGAGATCGTGGTGCGCGCCGCCGCGAATTCCGAGATTCCCCTGATCTCCGCCGTCGGCCACGAGACCGACACGACCCTGATCGACTTCGCCTCGGACCGCCGCGCGCCGACGCCGAGCGCGGCCGCCGAGATGGCCGTGCCGGTCCGCGCCGACCTGATGACCGAGACGCTCGACTACGCCAAGCGCCTGGTCGGCGGCATGACGCGTCTGCTGCGCGAGCAGTCGATGGAACTGGCCGGCCTCGCGCGCGGCCTGGGCGATCCGCGCCGCCTGATCGAGGAACGTCAGCAACGGGTCGACGTGAGCGGCGAGCGGCTGGCCCTGGCGACGCGCCAGCTCGTCGAGCGTCGTTCGCATCAGCTCTCGGCCGCTCGGCTGGTGAGCCCGCAGGCGGTGATCGCCGCCAAGGAACAGGCGCTGGTGGCGGAGGGTCGCGCTCTGACGCGCGCCGCTGACCGCTTCAAGAGCGACGCGCTGCAGAAATACGCCCGCGCCTTCGACCGGCTCGACCAACTGGGCGACCGCCTGAAGCGCCACGGCAGCGACCTCCTGCAGAACGGCCAGCGCCAGGTCGATCAGGCGGCCAAGCTGCTGGAAAGCTACTCCTTCCATTCCGTCCTGAACCGCGGCTTCGCGCTGGTGCGCGACCAGGACGGCCAGCCGGTCCTCGCCGCCGCCGCCACCAGCACCGGCCAGACGATCAGCATCGATTTCAGCGACGGCCGCGTCGGCGCGAGAATCACCGACGGTTCGGGCGTCGCGAAGCCTATTGCGCCGCCGCCCCCCTCACCGCGTCGGCGCGACGACGGCACCGGCAATCAAGGGTCCTTGTTGTAGCTTTCCCCCCTCCCTAGCCCTCCCCCGTAAGAACGGAGCGGGGACATGAGGTTCTTTCTCTTATTCCCGCCCCCGTTCTTACGGGGGAGGGCTAGGGAGGGGGAAAGCAACCGAAGATTGTCTCTACGTCATAACTTCATCCAAGGGATGTAGCTTGCTTGGGAGATGAAGAGCTATGCTCAGGACCTCCGCAATAACGCTACTGACGCCGAACGCCGACTCTGGAGTCATCTCAATCGTCGTCAACTCGGCGGCTTCAAGTTCCGTCGCCAGCATCCGATTGGCCGCTACGTTTGCGACTTTGTCTGCCTCGAAACATCCCTGATCGTCTAGCTCGACGGCAGCCAGTACGTGATTGACGCGCCGTATGACGCCAATCGCGATGCATTCCTGCGGTCGAGCGGCTTCCGCGTTCTGCGTTTCTGGAACGGCGACGTGCCGTTTCGGACGGAGTCTGTCGTCGAAACGATTTACGAAGCGCTGTATCGTCGCGAGATGGCGGGGCGCTTCGATTTAGGCTTCCCCAATGAATCGAGGGGCAGCTCTTCGGCGCGAGCATCGACACTACACGTTACGGGGTCGAACTCAGTGAGCAAAAGGCCATGCCCCAGTCCCGCTGGAACAATCAGCTCTTGAATCGGCCGGTCGATCAGCCGCCGCCCTTCTCGCAGACGAAGGCCTTGAAGGTGATGATGTCGCTGGGGACGCCCTTGTCCTTGCAATAGTCGACGAATTCCTGCGGCGTCACGGGCACCATCTTGATGGTGTGACGACGACTGCGCCAATCGGACATCCGGCTCATTTCCTTGAGATGCCAGTCGGCATAGGAGCTGAGCGGATAGTGCTTCACGAGACGCTGAAGCGCCTCGTGATCGGATGCGGTCACCTTGGCGAAGTACTGGATAGCCATGCCGGTCTGCCCCTCGGGATGCGGACGCCGCATCTACCCTCCCTCGGGGGTGGGCCGCAACCCAGAATGAAGGGGTCGGTTTGTCGCTAGGGCGCGGCGGCGTCGGGCAGAACGCGATTGCGCAGCGGCAGCCAATGGCTGCGGGGAATGGTCTGCAGCGTGTCCAAGAATTGCTGCGCGCAGCGTTCCCAGGTGAAGGTTTCCGCATGGCGGCGGCAATCCTCGGGATCGCGTGCAACGGCGGCCAGACAGGCCGTGCGCAGGTCCTTGTCGAGGGCGCCGACCTTGGGATTGGTCACGACGTCGAGCGGCCCCGGCACCGGATAGCCGGCCACCGGAACGCCCGAGGCCAACGCCTCGACCATGACCAGCCCGAACGTGTCGGTGACGCTGGGGAAGACGAAGCAGTCGGCCTGTGCATAACGATACGACAGCTCGTCGGTGTCGACCGAGCCGAAGAACTTCACCCCGGCATAGCTGCGTCGCAGCGACTTGAGCTGCGGGCCGCCGCCCACCACCCATTTGGTGCCGGGCAGGTCGAGGTCGAGGAAGGCCCTGATGTTCTTCTCGATGGCGACGCGGCCGGCATAGAGCCAGATCGGCCGCTTGTCGCCGGTCTCCTCGCGCGGCTGCGGCTTGAAAGCCGTGATGTCGACGCCGCGCGACCACGGCACGAGGTTCTTGAAGCCGCGCTCGGTCAGTTCGTTGCGGATCGCCGGCGACACGACCAGCACCGCTGCCGACGGCGCATGGAAGCGGCGAACGAACTCGTAGCTCCATGACAGCGGCACGCGGATGCGGGCGCGGACATACTCGGGGAAGCGCGTGTGATAGGCGGTGGTGAAGGGAATGCCGCGGCGCCGGCAGAAGGCGCGCGCCGCCCAGCCGAGCGGTCCCTCGGTGACGAGATGGATGGCGTCGGGTGCGAACAGCTTCAGCATGTGGCTGAGCCGGGACGAGGGAAGCAGCGACAGCCTGATCTCGGGATAGGTCGGACAGGGCAGGGTGCGGAAGCGGTCGGGGCCGAACACCTCGACCTCGTGGCCCCCGGCGCGAAGGATGCGCGCCACGGTCTCGAGTGTGCGGACGACGCCGTTTATCTGGGGCCGCCAGGCATCGGAAACGATGGCAATGCGCAAAGGCTACTCCGCGGCCAGCTGAACGTGGGACAGGGGCAGGCGCGACGAGCGGCGGGCCATCTCGTCCGCCCAGTGGACGATGCGCAGGCGGCCGTCGAAATCCTCGACGAGCGCGGTGCAGCTTTCGACCCAGTCGCCGTCGTTGCAGTAGAGGATACCATCGATCATGCGCATCTCGGCGTGATGGATGTGGCCGCATACCACGCCGTCGACGCCGCGGCGGCGCGCTTCGTCCGCCACCGCGTTCTCGAAGTCGGTGATGAACTGCACGGCGTTCTTGACCCGGTGCTTCAGGAAGGCCGAGAGCGACCAGTAGGGCAGGCCGAGCTTGCGGCGTCCCCAGTTGAAGATGGTGTTGAGGCGGAGCGCGGCGGCATAGGCCCAGTCGCCGAGGATGGCGAGCCAGCGGGCGTAACGCACGATGCCGTCGAACTGATCGCCATGGATCACCAGAAGCTTCCTGCCGTCGGGCGTCTCGTGGATGACCTCGTCCTCGACGCGCACGTCGCCGAAGGTCAGCTGGCAGTATTGCCGCGCCGCCTCGTCGTGGTTGCCGGGTATGTAGACCACGTTGGTGCCCTTGCGGGCCTTGCGCATGATCTTCTGCACGACATCATTGTGGGCCTGCGGCCAGTACCACCAGCGCTTGAGGCGCCAGCCGTCGACGATGTCGCCCACCAGGTAGAGGTGCTCGCTCTCGTTCTTCCTCAGGAAGTCGAGCAGCAACTCCGCCTGGCAGCCGCGCGTGCCGAGATGGATGTCGGACAGGAAGATTGCCCGGTGACGGGCGGGCTTGTTTCGCTCGTGGAGCGTCATGATACGGGCACGGTCATGTGGATAATGAGAGGACCGACACAAAATGTGTTGTGCGAGATTGCACGGCACGCATGGGATTGTGTATGGGAGGCGTTGCGTGGAGGTGTATCGGTTGTGACTGTTCGATGACATTCGCTCAAGCAACTGATCCCGCGACATCGGTGTTCCTCATCCTCAACCCGACCGCCGGCCGTCGCCGCCGCGGTCTGGTCGACGCCGTCGTGCGCCACGTGCGCTCCCGGGGATGGACGGTCGATGTCGTGGAGACCACGGCCTCAGGCGACGCGCGCCGCTATGCCGAAGAGTGCGACGCCAAACGCTACGGCGTGATCGCGGTCGCCGGCGGCGACGGCACGATCAACGAGGTGGTGAACGGGCTTGCCGCCCGCGCCGCCTCGGCGCCGCCGCTCGCCATCGTGCCGCTGGGCACCGCCAACGTGCTGGCGCACGAGCTGGGGCTCGGCTCGACCGCTTCATCGCTCGCCCAGACGATGACGGCCGGCCGTGAGGTGCTGATGCATCCCGGCCAGGCCAGTGCCGCCGGCCGGCCGCGCTGCTTCTCGCTGATGGCCGGCGCCGGCTTCGACGCCAAGGTGGTGGCCGGCGTCACTGCGCCGCTGAAGCGCCGCTGGGGCAAGGGCGCCTATGTCTGGCGTTCGTTGATCGAGTGCCAGCGCTACCGGCCGGTGCGTTATGCCGTGGAGATCGACGGCGTGAGCCATGAGGCGGCATCGGTGATCGTGACACACGCCCGTCACTATGCCGGCCCCTATGTCGTGGCGCCGGAAGCGTCGCTCGACGCCCCGCTGCTGCACGTCTGCCTGTTCGAGCGCTGGGGCTGGATGCACGCGCTGCGCTTCGGTGCGGCGCTCCTGCGCGGCGCGCTGCCGCACACGCCAGGCTACCGGGTCGTGGCCGGCCGCGAAATCGGGATCTCCGTGCTGAAGGATGCCGGCGAAAGCCGCAGCCAACCCGTCCAGATCGACGGCGACAATGCGATGACGCTGCCGGTATCCATCGGCCTCTCGACCGAGGCGGTGCGTCTGCTGCGGCCGCAATGAGGCAGCCGGGGCGCCTCGTCAGAGTCTGACTCGAAATGAAAGCAGCTAAAACAAAAGGCTATGAACGGGCCCGATAACCTCATCCTGAGGGGCGGCGCTCCTCAGAGTCTGACTCGAAATGAATGCAGCAAAAACAAGAGGCTATGAACAGCCCCTAAAACCTCACCCTGAGGAGCATCGCGCAGCGATGCGTCTCGAAGGGTGGGAACGCGCACCTCGTCTGCAGCCCATCCTTCGAGACGCG
>JABMNB010000443.1 GCA_013205335.1 Rhodospirillales bacterium | reverse complement strand
TGTAGTCGGCGAACTTGTCGAGGACGATCTTGACGCCGGGCTCATGCAGGTCGGCGCGGAACCTGTAGGGGCCGGAACCGACGATCTCCTTCACCTGCTCGCTGCCGGGCGTCTTCGCGATACGCTCCGGCATCATGAACGGCACGGGCGCGCCGATCTTGGCCAGGCTGTCGAGCACCAGCCCGTAAGGCTCCTTCAGCACCAGCCTGATCGTATTGGCGTCGGCCGCTTCCAGCGAGGCGGTGAACTTGGCCAGCGTCTGGCCCATGCTGTCGCGCGAGCCCCAGCGCTGGATCGAGGCGACGCAGTCCGCCGCCGTGACCGGCTGGCCGTCGTGCCATTTCAGGCCCGGCCGCAGCACGAAGGTGTAGGTGAGCTTGTCGGGGCTGATCGTGTAGCTCCCGACCATCTGCGGCCTGGGCTCGAACTTGTCGTCCACGGCAAACAGCGTGTCGTAGATCAGGTAGCCCAGGTCGCGCGTCGTGAACGACGTCGTGAAATGCGGGTCGAGGACGCGGCTCAGCGTCTCGGGCGCCACCTTGAGGGTCGTGGCAGGTGTCTGCGCCTGCGCGGGCAAGGCGGCCAGAAAAGTGGAAGCGGCCAGTGCGGCCAACGACCAGGAGCGAAAATGGGTCATGAAGAGGTTCCTCGATTCGGAAGCTGTGGTGCACGCGTCATGCCACGCACGCCGTCCCGTTCGGCCCCTCAGCATGAAGGGCATCCCGCGGCGCTGAAAGCGCTAGATTCGGGACGGAGTGTACAGCTTTTTCGTACGGTAGATCGGCGATCTCTTCAGGACCGGCTGCGTCCCGTCTTTGTCCCGCCGACTTCCCGCAGGCTGCCGGTCCAGGCGCGGCGCGCCGGATCGAGCCGGTCTCTGCGACGACGAGCAGCCACGATGCCGACGGCGCGATGATCGGCATGTCGTCGCCTAGCCGGTGACCAGCGGTCGCAACGCCGCGACGAAGCGGTCGAGTTCCTCGTCGGTGTTGTAGACATGCACCGAGGCGCGCATCACGTCCTTCAGGCCACGTCCCTTGAGGTCGAGGCGGGATGAGAACTGCGTCGAGACCGAGACGTTGATCCCCTGGTCGCGGAGCTGCTGCTTGAGGGCGACATGCTCCTTGCCGGCGACGGCGAAGGTGACGATGGCTCCCTTGGTGACCCCGAGATCGGCCAGGGTCACGCCCGGCACCGTCTTCAGCCGCTCGCGCAGCCCGTCGGCCAACTCGCGCAGGCGCGCCCAGATGGCCGGCATGCCGAGCTCGTTGGCCTGGTCGGCGGCTACCTTGAGACCGATCACGCCGGCGAAGTAGCGCTCCCAGTTCTCGAACCGTTTGGCGTCGCCGATCACCGTGTATTCGTCGTCGCCGGTCCAGCGCGCGGCGTGATTGTCGAGGAAGATCGGCTCGATCTGCGAGGTGCTGCGCGTGCGGGCATAGAGGAAGCCCGTGCCGCGGGGCCCGCGCATGTATTTGCGCCCCGTGGCCGAGAGGAAGTCGCAGCCGATTTTCTTGACGTCGATCGGCATCATGCCGACCGACTGGCAGGCATCGAGCAGGTAGAGGATGCCGGCATCGTTCACGATCTTGCCGACGGCCTCGGCCGGCTGGACCAGCCCGCCTTGCGTCGGGATGTGCGAGATCGACACCAGCTTCGTGCGCTTGTCGATGGCGCGCTCGAGGGCGGCCAGGTCGATCTGGCCGTGCCTGTCGTCGGGCACGACCACGATCTCGGCGCCGGTCTTCTTCGCCACCTGCAGATAGGAGATGTAGTTCGACGAGTATTCGCTGACGCAGGTCAGGATGCGGTCGCCCGGCTTGAAGTCGAGCGAATAGAAGGCGAGATCCCAGCCGCGCGTGGCGTTCTCGACATAGGCGATCTCGTCGGCCTCCGCGCCGATCAGTTTGGCGATCGACGGATAGAAGCCGTCGAGCACGGGGCGGGCCCGGTCGGCCGCCTCGTAGCCCCCGATCTCGGCCTCCAGGCGGAGGTGGTCGAGCGTGGCGTCGAGGGTACGGCGGCTGGGCAGCGAGGAGCCGGCGGCGTTGAGGTGCAGTACATGGGCGCAGCCCGGCGTCTCGTCGCGCAGGCGGCCGATGTCCAGCGGGGCGATATCGGGACCCATGTCAGAACTTCCCCTGTTCCTTCAGCACTTCCTCGGCGACGCGCAGCGAATCGAGGGCGGCCGGGAAGCCGCAATAGGCGATGGCATGGGTGAAGATCTCGCGCAGCTCGATCTTGGTGCAGCCGTTGTTCAGCGCGCCCACCAGGTGGATCCTGAGTTCATGCGGGCGGTTCAGCGCGCAGAGCATGGCGATGGTGATCATGCTGCGCTGCTTGCGATCGAGGCCGTCGCGCGTCCACAGCGAGGCGTAGGCGAATTCCTCGGAGAAGGCGCGACACGGACCCCAGAAATCGTTGTTGGTCGCGTCGCGCCTGGCGAGATAGGATTCGCCCATAACCTCGGCGAGGACCTTGCGCCCCGCATCGCTGAGCGTCTTGTGAGCCTGCTGTTCGGTCATGTCGTCTTCCTCCTGGTTCAACCGTTTCCTGCCTAAAGCGGCGCCGCAGCCCGAGCAACTCACCATTGCTCATGCCGGCGATACGCTGCCCGTCACCTTTGTCCGCAACGCGCGGGCGCGACGCGCGTCGTTGCGTGTGGATCCGGCCAACCGGCGCATCGTGCTGACGGCGCCGCTGCGCATGGCGCGTGGCACGGCGGTGGGCTTTGCCGAAGCCCAGGCCGGGTGGATCGCCGCGCGGCTGGATCGCCTGCCCGAGCGGCGGCCGTTCGTCGACGGCGCCGAGCTGCCGCTGTTCGGCGTGCCGCATCGCGTGCGCCATCATCCGGGCACCCGTGGCACCGTCTGGCGGGAAGACGGGGAAATCCATGTCGCAGGCCGGCCCGAGCATCTGCCGCGGCGACTGAAGGACTGGCTGACGGCCGAGCTGCGCGAGCGGCTGGTGCCGCTGGTTCATGCCAAGGCCGCGCGCGCCGAGCGCTCGGTACGGCGCATCACCGTGCGCGACACGCGCTCGCGCTGGGGAAGCTGCGGCCCGGACGCCGCGCTCTCCTTCTCGTGGCGGCTGGTGTTCGCGCCGCCCGAGGTACTCGACTATCTGGCGGCGCACGAGGCGGCGCATCTCGTCCACCTGAACCACGGTCCGCGCTTCTGGGCGCTGGCGCAGACGCTGTGCGATGGCCCGATCGAAGGGCCGCAGGCCTGGCTCAAGAAGAACGGCGAGACGTTGCTGCAATACGGCGCCTAGCCGGTGGCCGTACTTCGCGCAGAATACTACACTTTAGCCGCCAAAACACAGGGAAGGTCGCCAGTCTGGGTGCAATGAGTTCACTGCTGACGGTCGGCCGCAGTTTCGCCGCCCATCCGATTACCCGCGACAGTCAGCCCGGCGCCTGGGCCCGCTTCGCGGCCTGGCAGCTCCGCAGCCGTCTCAGCTCCGAAGTCGTGGCGCCGTGGATCGGCGGCCAGCGGCTGGCCGTGCGCCGCGGCATGACCGGCGCCACGGGCAATCTCTATTTCGGCCTGCACGAGTTCATGAGCATGGGGCTCGTCCTGCATTTCCTGCGGGGCGGCGATCTCTTCGTCGACGCCGGCGCCAATGTCGGCACCTATACGGTGCTGGCCTCCGGCGTCTGCCGCGCGCGGACCCTCGCCATCGAGGCGGACCCCGACACCGCCCGCGACCTGGCGCGCAACGTCGAGATCAACGGGTTGCAGGAGCTGGTGACGATCGAAGTGCTGGCGCTGGGACCGAGCGACGGCGAAGTGATGTTCACCACTGGCCTCGGCGCCATGAACCAGGTCGTGACGGAACGGCGCGAGGGTGTGCGCATCGTGCCGCAGAGGACGCTCGACCATGTCGTGGGTGATGCCCAGCCAGCCCTGCTGAAACTCGACGTCGAAAAATACGAGGACCAGGTGCTCGAGGGATCGGTCGAGGTGCTGAAAAAGCCCGGCCTCAAGGTCGTTGCCATCGAAGCCACGTCGGACTGGTCGACGAGGATGTTCGCCGAGCTGGGATTCGAGCGCGCCTTCTACGATCCCTTCACGCGCATCCTGCAGCGCGAACCCAACGAGCTCGCGTTCTCCGACGGCAAATGGACGCGCTCCAACGAGTTCTTCGTGCGCGACTGGCGCTTCGTCGAGGACCGGCTGAAGACGGCCAGGCCCGTCACGGTGCTGGGCAAGAGCTTCTAGGATTTCTTTCCTCCGCCGTCACACGCAGGGCTGTCCGGGGAAAATGACGCGCGATTTGGGATAGGGGAAAATTGTCATCCCGAGCGCAGCGAGGGACCTTTAAAGCCACCGATAAAGGTCCCCCTGAACTCACAAACGAAGTGCAACACCAGCTTAGGGTGTTGCAATGGGCGAACAATACGACCAGCTCAGTCTTGAAGAGCGCTGCAAGGTTGCCGAGCTACACCAGGC
>JABMNB010000442.1 GCA_013205335.1 Rhodospirillales bacterium | reverse complement strand
GTCGTGAGGCGTTGTTTCATTTTACTCCGTCGTCCTGAGCGGAGCGCCGCAGGCGCGCAGTCGAAGGACCTCTTTTCCGACGCACGGTTTCTCGAAAGAGAAAAGAGGTCCTTCGACTGCGCCGCCCTTTGGGCGGCTCCGCTCAGGACGACGGGGCTATAGTCGATAGACCGGGCCCCGCAGGCAAGCCGGACCGGGCCATGCCCTTGCCACTCCCGGCGAATTGAACGAGAGTTGGGCTAACCGCGCCACGGGGTTACAGGCGCGGAACAGGGAGCGACAGATGAAATTCACCGCACTTCTCGGAATGACGGCGGCGTTGGTCGTCGGTGGCAGCGGCATCGCGGCAGCCCAGGCGCCTGCGCCGGCCCAGCTCGACACCAAGAAGTTCAACGTCATCGGCACGTGGAACTTCCTCAACATCAACAAGAAGGTCGAAGCCCCGTTCTGGAGCGAGCAGCTCGGCGCGGCGTCGGGCGGCAAGCTGACCGGCAACATCAAGTCGATCACCGAACTCAACCTCAAGGGCACCGAAGTCCTGCGCCTGCTGAAGTCCGGCGTCTATGACGTGGCGCATGCGCTGCCGATCTATGTCGACGACGGCGCCGCCGTGTTCGAGGCGTCCGACCTGTCGGGCGTGGCGGGCAGCGTCGCCCAGCAGCGCGAGATCCTCAACGCCTGGCTGCCCGAGATGCAGAAGGTCATGCGCGACAAGTTCGGCGCGCAGATCGTGTCGACCTTCGCCTTCCCGCAGCAGGTGTTCTTCTGCCGCGACGAGATCACCAGCCTGGCCGACCTCAAGGGCAAGAAGGTGCGGGTGCAGGGTGTTTCCCAGTCCGACCTGGTCAAGGCGCTGGGCGGTTCGGCGGTGACCATTCCGTTCGGCGAAGTCGTGCCGGCGCTCGAGAAGGGCGTCGTCGACTGCGGCATCACCGGCACGCTGCCGGGATACCAGGCGAAGTGGCCGGAGGTGGTCAAGACCATCGTCGACGTGTCGCTGGGCTATACCGCGGGCTTCGTGGCCGTGAACCTCAACAGCTGGAACAAGCTTTCCAAGCCGACCCAGGAATTCATGACCGGCCAGTTCAAGAAGCTCGAAGACGCCGCCTGGGCCAGCGTCGAGTCCGACACCAAGGAAGGCATCGCCTGCAACACCGGCAACGGCACCTGCTCCGTCGGGCCGACCGCCAAGCTGAAGCTGCTGACGCCGTCGGACGCCGATCGCGCCGCGGTCAAGAAGGCGCTCAACGACGTCGTGCTGCCCGAGTGGGCCAAGCGCTGCGGCGCGGAGTGCGCGGCCAAGTGGAGCGAGATGGTCGGCAAGCGCTACGGCCTCACCGCCAAGGCGAACTGAGCTTCGCCTCGCGGCGGCCCTTCGGGGGAGGGGGATACATGGAACGTCTGTGGCGCGGCGCCTCGGCTGCCGCCCTCTGGGGAGCATGGGCCGGTGGCGCCATGATCCTGCTGGCGGCGGTCGTCGTCACGGTCGAGGTGATCAGCCGCAAGCTGCTGTCCTTCGCCTTCTCCGGCTCCGACGAGATCGCCGCTTATCTCTTCGCCATCGGCACCTCATGGTCGCTGGCGCATGTGCTGGCGACACGCGGCCATGTCCGCATCGACGTCCTGTATGGGCATCTCGGGGCGCGGGCCAAGGCGGCGTTCGACCTCGTGGCGATCGTGGGTCTCGCGGTCCTCGTCCTGGCCATCGTCGACCGCACCGGGGAGATCTTCCTCGACAACCTGACCGGCGGAAACCGCTCGAACACGCCGCTGCGCATTCCGCTCGCCTGGCCGCAGGCGCCGTGGTTCGCGGGCTTCGTGCTCTTCCTGATCGTCACCGTGCTGGCTTTCCTGCGCAGCCTTCTGGCGCTGGTACGCGGCGACTTCGGCACCGTCGCGGCGACCATCGGCGTGCCGTCGCAGGACGAGGAAGTGAAGGGCGAGCTGGGCTCGCTGGGAATCGGGACGCCCGACGCGGCGGCGAAGAGGTAGACATGCTCGGCACGGCTCTCCTTCTCCTCGTCGCACTGCTGGCGGTCAGCGTTCCGGTGGCCGCCGTCATGGGCGTGCTGGGCCTCGCGCTCAACCAGTTCTTCTCGTCCATCCCGCTCTACCTCGCGATGGGCGACATCGTGTGGAACGCCAGCTCCGAATACATCCTGATCGCCATCCCGATGTTCGTGATGCTGGGCGAGATCCTGCTGCGCTCGGGCATCGCCCACCGCGTCTATGGCGCGATCGCGACCTGGCTCTCGTGGCTGCCGGGCGGCCTGATGCATGCCAACATCGGCACCT
Source organism: Rhodospirillales bacterium (assembly GCA_013205335.1). Lineage (GTDB taxonomy): Bacteria > Pseudomonadota > Alphaproteobacteria > Reyranellales > Reyranellaceae > Reyranella. The sequence continues at coordinate 25 of JABMNB010000442.1, read as the reverse complement.
GCGCGATGTTCGCGGCGACCTCGGG
>JABMNB010000441.1 GCA_013205335.1 Rhodospirillales bacterium | reverse complement strand
CGCGCGGCCGACCCATGCCTATCTCGGCCTGTCGCCCGGTCTCGATTTCGAGACGAAGATCCTGTTCAAGCCCGAGGCGGCGAAGCTGCTCGCGGCCGAACTCGCGTCGCCGAAATATCGCTGCGACGTCGTGGCGATGGGCACCAACACCGATCCCTACCAGCCGGTCGAACGCGACCTCAAGGTGACGCGCCAGATCCTCCGCGTGCTGAGCGACTTCAACAATCCCGTGGGCATCGTCACCAAGAACCATCTGATCACCCGCGACATCGACATTCTGGGCGACATGGCCAAACGCAATCTGGCCGAGGTGTTCCTGTCGGTGACCACGCTCGACCGCGACCTCGCGCGCGCGATGGAGCCGCGCGCCTCGGCGCCGCATCGAAGGCTCGACGCGATCCGCGAACTCGCGGCGGCCGGCATCCCGGTGGGCGTGATGACGGCGCCGATGATCCCCGGGCTCAACGATCACGAGATGGAAGCGATCCTCGATGCGTCGGCAGCGGCCGGCGCCACGCGCGCGGGCTACACGGCGCTGCGCCTGCCGCTCGAGATCAAGGAGCTGTTCGAGGAGTGGCTGCGCGCCAACCGGCCCGACCGCGCCGAGCGTATCCTGTCGCTGGTCCGCCAGATGCGCGGCGGCGAACTCTACAAGGCGGAGTTCGGCACGCGCATGAAGGGTGAGGGCCCGCTCGCGCAGTTGCTGAGCCAGCGCTTCTCCGCCGCGGTGAAGCGCCTCGATCTCAATCGTGTCCGCTATCGCCTCGACACGATGCGCTTCGCCGTCCCCGCCGCCGCCCGCACCGCCCTGGTCGACGCCAGGCGCGACGCAAGGCAGATGAGATTGTTGTAGAGGAGTGAAGTCATGGCCGACGAGCTGATCCTGTTTACCAATCCGCAGTCGCGTGGAGCGATGGTCCACTGGATGCTGGAGGAGATTGGCTGTCCCTACCGGCTCGAGGTGAAGCAGTTCGGGCCCGACATGAAGTCGCCTGAGTATCTCGCCATCAATCCGATGGGCAAGGTGCCGGCGATCCGACACGGCGACACGGTCGTCACGGAAACCGCCGCCATCCTCTGCTACCTCGCCGACATCTTTCCCGAGGCGAAGCTCGCGCCGCCGCCTGCGGAGCGCGGCGCTTACTATCGCTGGCTGTTCTTCGTCGCCGGCTGCGGTGAGCCGGCGCTGGGCAACAAGGCCGCCGGCTGGACTGCCGATACGCCCACACTGCAGGTGCAATTCGGGTACGGCTCCTACGAACGCACCATGGAGACCGTGGCCCAGGTGGTCGCGGACCGGCGCACCATCGCCGCCGACCATTTCACCGAGGCCGACCTCTACATGGCGTCGTTCCTGCACTGGGGCATGATGTTCGGCGGCATCGAGAAGCGGCCGGTGTTCGAGGCCTACGCCGAGCGCCATGTCGGACGACCGGCAGCGCTGCGGGCGCAGGAACAGGCGGCGAAGCTCATGGCCGCACCGGCCTAGCCGGGCTGACGGGTGCGGGCGCGGTTCAGGTCGCGAGCAGCAGCGCTCGGACCAGGGGCAGGGTCACGAAGGCCAGGATCGTGTCGACCATGATGACGAAGGCCAGCGTCTCCTCGTCGAGCTTGAATTTTCCGGCGATGATGAAGGACAGGAGCTGGCTCGGCATCGCCGCCTCGAGGATGGCGGCGTTGGCGTAGACGCCGGTCAGCCCGAGCGGGCCCACGGCGCTGAAGACGACCAGCGGCGCGAAGGCCAGCTTGATGGCCGCGACCGGAAGCGCCAGCGCCATCAGCTTCGTGGCCGAGAAGCGCAGCGCCATGCCGAGCGACAGCATCATGATGCCGCTGACCGCCACGGCGAGGATCGACGCGGCATCCATGACCACCGCCGGACAGGACACGCCCGAGATCTTCCAGAGGATGGCTGCGACCAGCGCCCAGATCGGTGGCAGCTTCAGGGCTTCCAGTGCGGTCCGGCGGAAGGTGATCGGTTCCTGGCTGCCATAGGCGATGGCGATCATGGCGCCGATCGTGAGGTTGAGCGACGACTTGGTGACCTCGAACAGGACCGAGACTTCGGAGACTTGGTCGGCCTGGCCGGGAAAGACGCCGAGCAGCATAGGCAGGCCGAGATAGGTGACGTTGCCGAACGCCGCGCCCAGCATCATCGCACCCTTGGTCGGGCCGGGGATCGGCAGGAAGTGGAACACCAGGAAACCCACCGCCAGGCAGGACAGCGTGCCGATCGCGGCCAGCGCGGGGATTTCGAGGAACAGGCGGCTGATCGTGCCGTCCATGACCGTCCGGAACACCAGCGCCGGCAGGAAGACATAGAGGACCAGCTTGTTCATCGACTGGCGCGTCTGCTCCATGCCGGGAATGAAGTGGCGGAGCAGGGCGCCCACGAAGGCGATGGCGGCGAGTGGCAGGAATGCAGCGATCATCGGGGCCGGAGTCTAGAGCCTTTCCGGGCGAGATTG
>JABMNB010000440.1 GCA_013205335.1 Rhodospirillales bacterium | reverse complement strand
CGTCCTGCTATTTCCTCTGGTGACGGATCGTCAGCGCGAGTGGCCTGTGCAGTGTGGCGAGCGATTGGGCGGGCTCCTGCGCTATTATCATCGACAGGCGGCGTGATGGTTCAACGGCCGGACCAGTTATTTGGCCCTACGGGTTCCAGCTTCGGCCGTCGTCGCAACGCCCAAGCGAGGCTGGCATCGGTTGAATGCGGTTACAGCAACTGCCTCTGGACGAGGCGGCGGAAGGCCCCGTCGCGGGCGACGAGGTCGTCGTAGGTGCCGGTCTCGGCGATCCGGCCGCCTTCGAGCACGATGATGCGGTCGGCATCGCGAATAGTGCTGAGGCGATGGGCGATGACGATGCGCACGGCGTTCATGGCAGCAAGGCTCGCGCCCACGATCGCCTGGGTGCGGTTGTCGAGCGCACTGGTCGCCTGGTCGAAGAAGATCAGCCGAGGCTTACGCACCAGCGCGCGCGCGATCATCACGCGCTGGCGCTGGCCTCCCGAGATCTGGCTGCCCCCTTCCATCACGAAGCTTTCGAGCCCCATCGGCATGGCGGCGATGTCGTCCTCGAGGCCGGCCTGCCGGATCGCTTCCTGGACCTGGTCGCGCGTCAGCGGGGCGCTGCCCGCGATGTTGTCGAAAATGCTGCCGGGCACGAGGCCCGCCGTCTCCAGCACCGTCCCGATCTGCCGGCGTAGCAGCCGCAGGTCGAGCGTCTCGAGATCCTTGCCGTCGTAGTAGACGCCGCCGCGTTCCGGGGTCTCGAAGCCGAGCAGCAGGCGCAGGAGGGTCGACTTGCCCGAGCCCGAAGCGCCAACGATGGCGATGCTTTCGCCCGGGCTGGCCTCGAAATCTATGCCGTCGAGCGTCCATGGACCGTCGGTTGTGTAGCGAAACGACAGGTTGCGGACGGCAACGTGACCGCCCAGCGTGCCAGGATCGATGCGGCTCTCCTCGACCTCGAGAGGCGCCTCGAACACCGGACGAATGCGGGCGAACAGCGGCACCACCTCGATCGCGACGTTGATAGAGGCAGTGAGGTTGAGAAGGGCGGTTGTGAACTGGCCAAAGGCGCTGTTGAAGGCCGCGAACGCGGCGACATCTATGGGGTTGGCCCCGCCGGCGGCGATCGACAGCACGCAGATGGCACCCAGGATGGGAAGGCTCGAGGCGACCACCGTCTGCCAGGCGCCGATACGACCGGACCGCGCATCATTGGCGCGCTGCTCGGCGAAAGCGTTCGACCAGCGCGAGAATGCGCGCAGTTCGGCCGCGGCGACCCTGAGCTTGGCGATGCCACCCAGGATCTCCATCAACAGGCCAGTGACGATGCCCACGCGCTCGTAGACGATGCGTTCCAGGCGCATCTGCTTGCGACCCAGCAAAAACAAGAGGCAGGCGGCGATCAGGGCATAGCCGACGGCGAACAGGGCGAGCCAGGCATCGTAGATCAGCATGATGCCGAGACTGGCCAGCGAGAAGACGCCGCCGATCATGCCGTTCAGGGCTTGGCCCGCGAGGATGCGCCGGATGGCGTCGATGCCCAGGATGCGCATCGCGAGGTCGCCGACAGTGTAGCCACGAAAAAACGAAGTCCGCAGCCGCATCACGCGATCCCAGACCGCGGCCTGCAGACGCCGGTCGATGTGCGTGCCCAGCCGGACCAGGGCCACTGCCCGCACCACCTGGTAGCCGGCGCTGCCGATGGCGGCGGCGACCAGCAGGCTCATCATGTCGGCCAGGAGGGAGGTCCGGCCGTCGGGGATGGCAAAGCCCAGCACCGAGCTGGTGGCGACCGGGATCAGCAGGGCGGCGAGCGTCGTGGCAGCCGCCGCAACGCCGAGGCGCACGATGTCGGCGCGCGCACCGAAGATGGCGAAGCGCCAGATCTGCCCTGTCGTGACATGCTCGGGAAGCGACGGGTAGAGCGTGTAGGCACGCGGCATCAGCGCGGCGGCGGCGGCCGCATCGATCGAGGTGTCGGCGCGCGTTTCAGGATCGACGGCCCGCCAGTGCCCGCGCCGCCAGAGGATCGCCCGGGGCTGCCCGCCCGCCGTTTCGATGGCCAGGATGGGAGGGCCTTCCTGCTTCCACCAGCCGGCTTCCAGCGCGATCTCGCGGAACCGGAAACCGGTGGCGTTGGCGAAGCCTCCGAGGCGATCGAACAACGGCGCCTCGCGGTCGTCGGCCGCCGGGAGGCGCAGCTCGAAGCCTTCCCGGGCGGCGATCACCGCCAGGGCACCGGCCAGCGGATCGCGCCGGGACATCGCGGCCCTCGACGATCGTCGAGGGCCGCAGGGCCGAGACGTCGCTCAGGCGCCGCAGGGCCTGGGAGACTTCCGCCTCGTCCAGCTCCAGCCGCTCCTGCGCGCGTTGGCGCATCATGGCCTCACGCCTCATAAGGCTGCCGCCGATCCGCACCGCGTGCACCGCCGAGAGTGCCCCCAATGTGGCGGGCGCGTTCTGCGTCAGCAGCGTCTCCGAGGTGACGGCGTGCACCTCGCCGGCGGACGTGAACTCGGCACAGGTCTGGTTGGCCAGCACCAGCATCGACAAGACAGCCGACGGTTCGGCTCCGGCGGTCGCGGCGTAACGTAGGATGGGCTTCGCCGTCTTCAGCCAGACGACCTCGCGGGCCGTCACCATCGCCCCCTCCGGCAGGGTGCGGGTCACCGTCGCCTCCATCGGCACGGCGGCGGCGTCACCGTGCACCAGTCCCGGCCAGGACAGCAGGGCTCCATGCCAGGCGTCGATGGCCGCGGCGTCGATCGGCCCGGAGGCCAGCAGGGCCTCGGCAGTCGATATGCCGTGCTCGACCAGCAGGAACGACACGCCGGGTGCCCCGAGGGCGAACACGGCGGCCCCAGCCGGCAGTTCCGCCAGGAAATGACGCGGGCCGGATGCCCCGTGCGTGTCGATGACGGCCGCGTAGAGCCGTGACGGTCGCATCAGCCGGCCGGGCGCGGCGAGGCCCGCGAGTTCCATCGATCGTGTCACGGCGGCAACGGTGGGCGCCGCTTCGAGCACGCTCATGTCGTCACCTCGGCGCCGATCAGCCGGGCGTAGGCCCCCGCCGAGGCTATCAGGGAGGCATGCGTGCCGCGTTCCACCACCTTGCCGCGTTCGAGCACGATGATCTCGTCGCAATCGCGGATCGTGCTCAACCGATGCGCGACGAGGACGCACGTCATGCCCCGCCGGCGGACCGCCGTCAGGATCTCGTTCTCGCTCACCGCATCCAGCGCCGAGGTCGCCTCGTCGAGCACAAGGATCGCCGGCTCCCGGACCAGTGCCCGAGCAATCTCGACGCGCTGGCGCTGCCCGCCGTTGAGATTGCGGCCACCTTCCTCGATCACGCCCTGGAAATTGCCCGGCATGTTCTGGATCGCCGGCGTCAGGCCGGCATCGTCGATCGCCGCGACCAGGCGGCCGTGGTCGAAGGTGCCGTCCCACAGGGTTACATTGTCGTGGACCGTGCCGCCGAACAGGCGGATGTCCTGGTCGACCGAAGCAATGATCTTCGACAGGCGTTCGCGTCCCCAGGCGTGCAGCGTGTGACCGTCG